>JADYZL010000432.1 GCA_020853155.1 Bryobacterales bacterium | reverse complement strand
CTTTCCACTCGCGGCGCCACACCTGGTAAAGCACCCATCCGCCCGTGAGAGCGAGGCCCGTTTCACGCGCGACGGGCGCGAAGAGAAGCGCCGCATAGACCCACCCCGGCTTCTTCCGCTGCATCGCGTGGATCAATCCAAGCAAGACGACGACCAACGCGATATCCGTCATCATGCGATCCAGGCTCACGAGGACCGCGGGAATCGCGAGAAAGCACAATCCAGCGGAAGCGGGGTAGCCCCAATCGAGACAGATTCGCGCGTTCAACCAGAGGCCGAGCGCGCACAGCCCCCACACGATTCCGATGTACGCGGCAGTCGCGCGCTCGGGATCGCCGAGCGACAGCAACGCCGCGCCACCCGGAATCAGCGCCCGCATCCACCGCATCGGAGGGAAATCCACATACGCGCGGGTTCCATGAGCGTCTGTGAAATCGTGCGCGATATAGAGGTAGAACTGGCCATCGAAGCCAGGTGAATCGGGAAACTGGTACATCGTGCCGGAAAGAGCGGGAGGCGGCGGATATGCCGAGCCGGCATAAAACAGCATCGTCCAGTTGCCGCCGTAGCCCTGCACCACGAACCATTGAAAGGCGATCACGCAGAGGATGCCCAGGATCGCGATGAAAACGGGAGAATGGCGCATCTGAGAAGCATATCGCTCGCCGCAGCCGCTCGGCGCTCTCTCTTCCCGTTGTGGCGATGCCTGGTGATACCTTGGATCTGGAACTACGCGGCTGCCCGTTTCTTTTCCGGTTTGCTCCGCGGGCTCCGCGTTATCTCTTCGCGAGGGAAAGCACCTTGATCACACGACGAGTCTTTGTACACTCCGCGGCTCTGGCGATATCTGCGAGTGGGATGAGCGGGCAATCCCGCGGGCTCACCACCATCAGCTACAACGTCCTGCGTTGCCGGGGGTATCCCGATACGCCGGAGAACCGAAAGCGAATGGTGGCGGCAACCGGGCAATTGGAGATTCGGATGGCGCAGGAACTACTCTTGTACCGCCCGGATATCGTGAGCTTCTCCGAATCGGTAACGGAAGAATCCGCGCGCCGGATGGCCCGGATGCTCGGCATGCAGCATGCCTGGTTCCCCCCCGGCCGCGTGAACCGGAGCCCGGAATATCCAATCGGGTTCCCTGGCACGGTCTTTACGCGCTACCGGATTCTTGACGCCGAAAATGCCCCGTACGGCAGCGCCGCAAAAGATCCCTCTTTGTTCACGCGCCATTGGGGGCGCGCGGTGATCGATACCGGCGAGGAGCGCATCGCCTTCTATAGCGCACACCTGCACCCACACGACGCCGCGGTGCGGGAACGCGAAGTGACAGTGATTCTGGACGTCATGCGCAAGGAACTGGAAAGCGGCAGCTCCGTTCTCTTGCAGGGCGACCTGAACCATCGCCCCGATGGCCCGGAATATCCGCGCTGGGTGGGGGCTGGCTTGGCCGACACTCTCGCTCCCTACGGCGGGCCGCAACAAGCTACATTCGATGCAATCCAACCGAAGGGCAGGATCGATTACATCTGGGCAGCCGGCCCGATCGCGAAGCGTCTAACCTCCGCCCGCGTGCTCAACGAAGGCGCCTTCCGCACGAATCCAGCGGACCCGGCCTCCTTCGCGCTCAGCGATCACTTGCCGGTGATGGCAACGTTCCGCTAAGACAACCTGCTTAGAGTGGAGGCTCGGAATATCCCGGTGCATCAACACGAAGGGCGGCCCATTCTCCACGGGCCGCCCTTCCTTGTTGCCACGGAATACCGTGCGTGCTTAGACCGTGCTGGCCACCTGCACGCCGGCTTTGTTCTTGCGAATCGCCGCCTGCGCCGCCGCCAGACGCGCGATGGGCACGCGGTACGGCGAGCAGGAAACGTAATCCATGCCCACGTTGTAGCAGAAGGCCACGCTCGAAGGCTCTCCGCCGTGCTCGCCGCAGATACCTACTTCAAGGTCTGGGCGGGCTTCGCGGCCCAACTTCACCGCTTGCTGAACCAGGAGGCCCACGCCACCCTGATCAAGCACGGCAAAGGGGTCCGCCGCGAAGATCTTGAGGTCTTCGTAGTGCTTCGAGAACTTCATGTAGTCGTCGCGCGAGATCCCGAGCGTCGTCTGCGTGAGGTCATTCGTGCCGAAGCTGAAGAACTCGGCTTCCTTGGCGATCTGGTCCGCGGTGAGTGCGGCGCGAGGAATCTCAATCATCGTGCCAACGAGGTACTTCAGCTTGCCCGTGAGTTCGTTCTTGGCGAGTACCTCTTCCGCGACGTTCACCACGATCGCCTTCTGGTTCTCGAGTTCCTTCACATTGCCCACGAGCGGGATCATCACTTCGGGGATCACCACCTTGCCCTTCTTGTAGACCTTCACGGCGGCCTCGAAGATCGCGCGCGCCTGCATCTCGGTGATCTCAGGATACGTGATGCCAAGACGGCAGCCACGATGGCCCAGCATCGGGTTGAACTCGTGCAGTTCTTCCACCCGGTTCAGCAGCATGGGCAGGTGGGTCTTTAGCGCCTTCACTTCCACGCCGTAGGTGGCCGCCATTTCCCGCTTTTCCTTGATGTCCGCATGCGGCAGTCTGCACACATCCACCATCAACGTCTCGCGCTTCGGCAGAAACTCGTGCAGCGGCGGATCGAGGGTGCGGATCACCACCGGATAGCCGTCCATCGTATTGAATAACTGCTCGAAATCCCGGCGCTGCATCGGCAGGAGCTTGCTGAGGGCCTTGCGGCGGCTCACTTCGTCCTTGGCCAGAATCATAGCCTGGACGTGCTCCACGCGGCCTTCCTCGAAGAACATGTGCTCCGTGCGGCAGAGGCCGATGCCCTCCGCGCCGAACTCGCGGGCCTTCTTGGCGTCGCGCGGGGTTTCCGCATTCGTGCGTACGTTGAAATCGCCGCGGGATTCATCCACCCACTTCATGAACCGTGCGAGGTACCCGGACTTCGTATCCGGATCGACCGTCGCGGCCTGGCCTACATAGACATCGCCCGTCGTGCCGTCGATCGAGAGCCAATCGCCCTCTTTCACCGTCACGGTCTTGCCGTTGACCGTGGTGGTCATGACGTGCTTCTTCTCGTCCACCTTGAGGCTGCTGGCGCCGACGATGCAGGGCTTGCCCATGCCGCGGGCAACCACGGCCGCGTGGCTCGTGAGTCCGCCCACCATGGTGACGATGCCCTTCGACACGTCCATTCCGTGAATATCGTCCGGCGAAGTTTCCTTGCGGACGAGAATCAGCGGGGTGTGGCCGGCGAGGTGTACGGCGTGATCGGAATCGAACACCACCTTGCCCACGGCGGCGCCGGGCGAGGCCGCGAGGCCGTTGCCGATGAGCGTCAGGTTCTTGAGTGAACCTTTCTCGAGCAGCGGGTGCAGCAGTTGGTCGAGTTGATCCGGCTCGACGCGCATCACCGCTTCTTCCTTCGTGATCATGCCCTCTTCGCACATCTCCACCGCGATGCGAACCGCCGCCGGGCCGGTGCGCTTGCCGCTGCGGGTTTGCAGCATGTAGAGCTTTTCTTCCTGTACCGTGAACTCGAAATCCTGCATGTCACGGTAATACTTTTCGAGGCGGGTGGTGATTTCCACCAGCTCGTCGTAAGCGTGCGGCATGATCTCATGAAGCTGTGCGATCGGCTGCGGCGTGCGGATGCCCGCCACTACGTCTTCGCCTTGCGCGTTCATCAGGAATTCGCCATAGAACGTGTGCTCGCCGGTGGCGGGGTTGCGCGTGAAGCCCACACCCGTGCCGGAGGTATCGCCCATGTTGCCGAACACCATCGCCTGAATGTTCACTGCGGTGCCCATGTCATCCGGCAGCTTGTTCATCTTGCGGTAGTAGATCGCCTTTGGCGTGAAGAAGCTTTCGAAGACGGCATCGCGGGAGCGCGTGAGCTGCTCCATCGGATCCTGCGGGAACTCGCGGCCGATTTCCTTCTTGAATAGCTTCTTGTAATTCTCCACCACCTGCTTCAGATCGGCTTCACTGAGGTCGGTGTCGAGCTTCGTCCGGGCCTTCTTCTTCTGCTCGTCGAAGATATGGTCGAACTTCTCCATATCGATGTGGAAGGCCACTTCGCCGAACATCTGGATGAAGCGGCGATAGCAATCGTAGGCGAATCGGCCATTGCCGGTTTTCGCGGCGAGGCCCGCCGTGGTTTCGTCGTTCAGCCCGAGGTTGAGAATCGTGTTCATCATGCCGGGCATGGAGACACGCGCGCCGGAGCGGACGCTCAACAGCAGCGGGTTCTTCTTGTCTCCCAGCTTCTGCCCGATCTCGCTCTCAAGCACCTTTAGCTTCGCTACCGTCTGCTTGTCGACTTCGGCGGGCACTTTCTTGCCGTTCTCGAAATAGAGGTTGCAAACATCGGTGATCACGGTGAACCCGGGAGGCACCGGCATACCGGCGAGCGCCATCTCCGCGAGGCCCGCTCCCTTGCCGCCAAGGGTGTTCTTCATCTTGCCGTCGCCGTCGGTGGTCTTACCGAAGGAATAGACGTATTGCTGCATTGCGAATGAATCTCCTTACTTGAAACGAGCGAACATCTGCCGGCGCCCGCATCCTCCGGCTTCGGCCCCACCCACCGGGGGCCATTTCCTCACCGGGTGACGATCTCTGAGAAATCGGCGATCGACGACAGCTCCGTGAGCAACTGATGTAACAAACCAAGCCGGTTGCGCCGGATGCCGTCATCGCTGGCGTTCACCAGAACCTGGTCAAAAAATGCGTCCACCACGGGGCGCAAGCCGGCGATCTCCGCCAGCGCCCCGCGATAATTTGCTTCTTCGCGCATGCGACGGACGCCCTCGCGCACACGCAAAAACTCATTGTAAAGCGCGCGTTCGGCCGCCTCCGCGAGAAGCTCCGAATCCACCGCGCCACCCTCGAACCCAGCCTGCTTCAGGATATTCTTGATCCGTTTGAAGCTGGCTGCGATGGGCTCGAAGTTCTCCGTGGGGCGCACCTCGCGCAGCGCCGCCAACCGGCTTCCCGCATCCTTCAGATCCGCGAATCCAGCCGCCATCACGGCGCTCACCTCGTCGTAGGCGAAGCCGCGCACATCGCGGTAGTAATACCGGATACGGTCCTTGAAGAACTCCGCCAGCGCAGCATCGCCACCATGGAACGCATCAAGCGGCAGCGTCGCTTCGCCCTCTGCCAGAATCTTCACCACTCCTTGCGCGGCGCGGCGCAGCGCGAACGGGTCGCTCGACCCCTTGGGGATCAGGCCGATCGAAAAGCAACTGGCGAGCGTATCCGCCTTGTCCGCGAGAGAGAGCAATTGCCCGGCCGGCGTCGAAGGGATTTCCCCCTCCATGCTCACCGGTTTGTACTGGTCGTAAATCGCCCGCGCCACTCCCTCGGTTTCACCCTGATGCCGCGCATAGAGCCCACCCACCACGCCTTGCAATTCCGTGAACTCTTTCACGAGTTCCGTCGTCAGGTCGCACTTGGCGAGCAGCGCCGCGCGGTCCGCTTCCGCCGCATCCGCCCCGGCTAGCGCCGCGAGCCCCGCGATGCGCTCGCGGGTGCGCTGCGTCTTTTCGAGGTAGTTGCCCAGCTTCGCGTGGAAGGTGACGTGAGCCAGGGATTCCACTCGCCCGGCGAGTGTCGTCCTCTGGTCAAAATCCCAGAAGAAACGCGCATCGTTGAATCGGGCGCGCAGCACACGCTCATTGCCGCTCACTACCAAGCCATCCGGGTCCGCGGCCGTATTCATCACCGCCACGAAGTGCGGGGCCAGCGCGCCATCCGTGCGATGCACGGCAAAGTACTTCTGGTGGCTCCGCATCACGGTGATGAGCACCTCTTCCGGAAGCGAGAGATACTCTTCCGCGAAACTCCCCAGGATGGGCGTGGGAAATTCTGTGATGTAGACCAGCGTTTCAAGCAAACGCGGGTCCAGCGATACCTTGACGCCCTTCGCCGAAGCCAGCGCTTGCGCACCCTCCACGATGCGTTGGCGGCGCTCCGCCGCGGAAAGAATCACGCCGTTCTCGCGCAGGGTTGCCTCATAGTTCGCATGGTTCACCGCGAGATGCGGTTTGCCCAAGCGGCGGTGCCCATCGGTGCGGTTGCCGCTTTGCACGCCCTCGATGGCGAATGGCACAACCTCCTCGCCAAGCAGCGCGACAATCCAGCGAATGGGCCGGATGAAGCGGCTGGTTCCCTTCCCGGCCCACACCATATTCTTGGGAAACGGGATAGAAAGAATCAGCGCGGGCAGAGCCTCGGCGAGAATACTCGCGGTCGAAGCGCCTTCGATGCGCTGCGTGAAGGCCAGGTATTCGCCCTTCGGCGTCGTCTCCCGCCGCAGCGAAGCCACATCCGTGCTCATCTTCTTCGCGAACGCGTGGGCTGCGGGGGTGGGCTCGCCGTTCTTAAAGGCGGCGCTCACCGGGGGACCGGTCACCAGGCTTTCAGATGCCTGCTGCACCGGTTCGATCCCCTTGCTGCGCAACACCAGGCGGCGCGGTGTGGCATCGAGTTCGAGCGGCTCATGGGAGAGCCGGTGCTTGGCGAGCAGTTCCGCAAATATCTTTTCGAAGTGTTCGAGCGCGCCCGGAATCATCCAATCCGGGATCTCTTCGGTACCGATTTCGAGAAGGAAGGGGAGCATCAGGCAGCCACCTCCTTCGTCTCGTCACCGGGATTCGAGTCGCCCGGCGGCGGGCCGAATTGCTGCTCCATCCAGAGCCGGGCCACATTCACGGCAATCTTCCGCACCCGCCCGATCACCGCCACGCGTTCCGTGACGCTGATCGCGCCCCGGGCATCGAGCAAATTAAAGAGATTCGAGCACTTCAGCACCTGCTCATACGCGCTCAACACCGGGAAGCGCTTGCGCTCCGGAAAATCCGGGAAGATATCGATCAACCGCTGCGCCTCGGCCTCATGAATCTCGAACAGCTTCCAGAGCGCGACCGTGTCTGCCAACTCGAAGTTGTAGACGGAGCTTTGCAATTCGTCCGCGTGGCGCACGGCGCGGTAGCTGAAACCGGGGGTCCAGGCGATATCGTAGACGCT
>JADYZL010000431.1 GCA_020853155.1 Bryobacterales bacterium | reverse complement strand
TGCGCCCGGGGTGGAAGTTGATCGCTCAGCGATGAGCGGAACGCTTCCCGCCAACGGCGTCTTTTCGGGCAGCGAGGGCCGTGGAATCGAGATCGGTTGGGTCAAAATCGAGATAACTCGTTTAGAATCAGTACTACAATAGAATTCCCAAATGGGAATTGAGTTGCCTGATGGCGAATTCGCTGCTTGCAGAAAGCCCGCTGGCTCAGCCCGCTCACCGCCACCTCCGCCATCAACTCACGCCAATACAAGCGCCGCGCCCGCGACGCCGCCTCCCGCCTACCTTCGCTGCTCATGCACCCAGTCTGCCGCCGGAACAGGGCCTTGGCCAGATGGATTCACGGGACGGGTACGAATTTTCAAAGTGGTGACTCTCTTGAAAATAGACGCAACCTATTGATTCTTCAGGTGGTCCATTGATCGGCTAATTTTCATGATCGGGGGTGAACCCACGGTTCATGGGCCAGTGCTGTCCCCGAATTTCGTTCCTTGCCGGTGAACTACGATGCCGGTCGGAGCGAACCCTCATTGACAGAAGCAGTTGGCAAGAGCCGCAACATTCCTTTCAACCGAGGCCGGAACCCCCGTCAACACCAGCAGACCCCAGGACGCTAAGCCGAGAAGAAGGTGCTCAGTACAAGAGCGACCGAGCCCGAACTTCCAACTGCGCTGCCTCGCCAAGTGTAGATGAAGCGTTCTGGTGAGAAGGGAGCAGAGAACCAGCAGGGCTGTTGCTCGGAACACGAGCGTAGCCCTGCAGTGGAACAAGCTCGCAGCTGTTCTGGCTTCTACCTCGCTTCGGCCAACTGCTCCCGAGTAACCGAAGGCCTGCCCAAACCAATATGGGATAGTCACGGCTGCGCATAGCATGACCATGGCGCAAACGAGCACGATGAATACCTCCATGGCCGCGTGAGTTGGTCGGCTCATAGTCGCACCTGTCTCACTCACACTGCTTGTTCTTCGTGCCAGTTGCACTGTCGCTGACCTCCACGCATGCCTTTGGGGGAGCAGCGTTGTTGTTGATGTAGAGCGACCACATGAGCGAGTTGTAATCGATGCCGGAGAATCGTGGGGCTCCAAAGTCGCGCCCGGGTTGATATCGCACCGGCGTCGGCCCCCAAGTATGCGTCCCCGGGCTCCACTGGCCGAAGTTGCTGAAAAGCGGCGAGTACTTTCGGTAGGCTTCATTCCAGACGTCGTACGGAAGGTAGGCTCCACTGAGATCGATGCCGATCTCTCGAAGAACGTTCTGACAGAGAATCGTACACGCAAGTCCTTGCGGCCCCGTGTGTGAAAGGCGCAACGTGTAGTCTGGTGGGTTGGCCATGATCTTATCGATTTGATCGATGACCTTTTGCGCAGCCTCCGGCGTGGTTTGAATCGTGATGCTCCCGTGTTCTCGGAGCCGGTCCAAGGTCATGTTTTGATTGACCACGCCAGGACCGGGCGGTCCGGAACCAGCCCAGTAGTCAAGGAATCGAACTTGACCGGTTTTCTGGTTCAGTGCACCGATGAACACGTGCCCGAAGTCCGTCGTAAACAAACCTCGCGACGCGCGGTAATAGATCGTAACGTCATTTCCATCCGGATCTACAAATTTGAGGGGGTTGTTGGCAGCATAGGCGTATTTGTTGAACGTGTTTGAGGGGTTGAACAGCCGCGCCTTTGTGACGTTGATCTGGTCTGGGCTCGTCCACCTCCCCTGCACCCCACTCAAATACCGTGCCCCGAAGTAGTCGAGGCCCGTCTCGGTATCCCGTTCCTTGCCGGTAAACATCTGCGTTACCGCCGCATTGGCCACATACCCCATCCCCGTGGTCCGCCCGCCGACTCCGGCCGGAATCTCCTCGCCGAAGGGCAAATAATCGTGCCGGCTCACCACGTTGCCGCTGGCGTCGGTCACCAGCCGCACCGAGCCCAAGTGATCCGCCGTCAGATACCGCGTCCCCGCCGTTTGTGCCGGGCCGCCGTATTCGGCCATCAACTGCCCGTCCGCGCCGTAGATGTACCACGTGCTCACCCCGGCCGCCGTCTTCTTCACCCGCCGACCCTCACCATCATACGCGTACGCTGTCGCCGCGCCCGCGAGCGTCGACCCCGTCATCCGTCCCTCGGCGTCATAGGTGAACGTGTACCCGCCGATCCCCGTCTGGTTCCCCGCCGTGTCGTACTGCACCCCGAGCCCCGCGTTCACCAGCCGGTTGTTCGCGTCGAACCACGCCGACGTCCGCGGTGTGAAGCTCGGCGGCGTCCATCCCGCGCTCGACGCCGTCACCCACATGTTCCCCGTCGCGCTGTAGCCGAAATTCCGGTAGTCCGATCCCTCGCTCGCCGTGCTCACCCGGTTCCACCCGTCATAGCCGAAGCTCCGCGTCCAGGATTGCCCCGGAATCGCGATCGTCTCGATCCGCGGGTTCCCGTTGTTGTCCCCGCAGGTGTGTACCTGGGAGCCGCAGTAGTAGAAGCCCAGCCCAAGCTGCGTCGTGCCGCTCCGCACCGCCGAGACCTGGCGCGGCTGCATGCGGCTGTTGTAGCCCCACGTCTCCGTCAGGCCGTTGCCCATCGCCATGCCCGCCAGCCCGCCGTGCGCCGCGTAGCTCATCCCCGAGGCGTAAGTCCTGTTCGACTCGCCCGCCTTCGTCCCCGTCACCCCCGTCGCGCGCGCCGCGTTATCGTAGCTCCGCGTAAGCGTCCGCGCCGACGGCAGCGTCATCGACCGCGGGTTCCCCGCGATGTCCCAGCCGTAGCTCATCGGATACGTCGCACCCGCCGTCACCTGGCTCCTCGCCGTCACCCGCCCCAGCTTGTCGTACGCGCCGATGTTCGACGCCGATTCGCTGTTCGCCACCCCGCACGGCAGCCCCTTGCCGTTCGTCGCGCAATCGTAAGTATACGTAACGCCCGGCGTCTCCGGAATGGTCGCCGAATACTGCTTACGCAACACCCGGTTGAGCCGATCATACCCGATCTCGACCGCCGCGTTGCAACTGGATCCATTCCACGTTCCGAAGCAGACCGTCACATTGCGCGCATCCACTTTCCGAGCCAGGTTGCCGTTGTTGTCGTAATAGTAATACGTCGTGCCGCTCTCCGGGTTCGATGCCGAAGACAGCCGGGATAACGAAGAGTAGACGAACGCGCGGCTTTGCCCTGCCTGGCTCACCGATAGAAGATTATCCATCACGTCGTAGGTGTAGCTGGTCGTGTTCGGGCCGGGTTCGGCCACGGAGATGAGCCGGCCCAAGCCGTCCACGGTATTGGTCCGCGCCTTGCCCGCCTGATCGGAAATGGTGGTTGCGTTGGCGCTGTAGGAGAACGTGGAATCGCCCGTATGCGATGAATTCGAACCCCATGGAGAGGGCGGAGCCGCTCCCGGATAGGTCTTCACGGAGACCACCCTGCCGCCGAGGTCGCGCTTCGTCAGCGTCCACCCCATCGTTTCCTCGCCGCCCGCGCCCGCCGAGGTGTTCGCCCGATACGGGTTCGACGCCAGTTCCAGCGAACCACCGCTAACGAAGCGATACTGCGTCTGTGTCTTAATTCCCGTTGTCTCGCTCGTCTCTGGCTGGGTAAGGCTATCTTCCAACTGCTGCGTAAGCCGGATGCGCCCCAGCGAGTCATAGTGCCGTACCGTTACCAACTTTGCCGCGCTCCCGGGGAGCGGGCCCTGCCGGGTGATCACCCGCCGGAGATCGTCCTGGTAATCGGTCTCCGTGTTGCGCTGCTCCGTCGCGCCGTAAGCTTCTTGCACCAGGGTTGGCCTGCCGAAGTAGTCGTAACTGTAATTCGTCGTGACCGAGTTATCCGCGTCCACGGATTGCGTCAGGAGTCCGGCCGCGAAATGGTGCGTCAAATTGAACTGCCGCTGCACGGTAGAACCGAAGGCTTCGTAGCGGGTTGCCGGGTAAAGGCTATTCCCGTCGTACGTGATTCTTGAGACGTTTCCGTTCGGGTCCGTCGTCTGCGTGCGATTGCCGTAGGAATCATACTGGTGACTGGTGAGAATGGCGTTCCCCGCCGCCAAGGTGGCACCCGGGCTGTACCCGGCCTTGGTGCTGTCCCAGCGCCACTCCTGCGTTACATTCGCGGTGGTGGACGCATTGTCGTACACGTATTGTGTCACGGCTTTGGCCGCCGCGCCTTCTTCAACTCGCACCTCCTTGGTGGCGCGGATCACACGAGGCGCGCCCCCGTACCAGTAGGCCAAGGCATGGTCGGACACCGTTTCGCTGCCGTCCCCGGCCGCGGGCGTTGCGTTGAAAAAGCTCGAAACGGTTCGGCGTTTCAGGCTGGCGTCCGAGGGCGGTCCCGCAATTGAGTCCGGGGCCCCCGGTATCAGGCCCGGAGTGCCCCAGTCGTACTCGTTAAGTTCCAGGACGTTGCCGTTCTTGTCATAGCTGTATACCTTCGCCGAGGATTTGGCGAGCGTGCCGCCGCTTGCCACGGAAAGGATCTCCGTTCTGACATACGGATTCCCGGCATCGTTCTCCGGCACATAGAAGGGCCGGTTGCGGAGCCATTGCCGCTGCAGCACGCTTCCGTCCGGGTTCTCCACTTTATAGACCAAGCCGCGGCTCCAACTGCCAAGAACGCGGGGATCGATAAAGTAGGTGCTCCTCACCCCGCCGTCCGGGTAGGTGATAATGCTCCGCTGAGCATCGAAGCTGTAGGCCGTGGTTTCGCCAATTTGTGTTGATGCTCCATCTCGCTTCTCCGTGTACGTGAGATGCCTTTGCTTAATCGGGTTCCTGATGGGTCCAATTTCCCATGGCGCCAACCCTTCCATAAACCAGTTGTAGGTTGCTGTAACCCCTCCAGGCGTCGTGACGGACTTAACCTCCCCAAAACCTCCCGTACTGCTTCCGCTATAGGTGAAAGTATAGCTAAGCCGGGGCTTCCCGGAACCGCTCGCGGGAAGCAGGATCTCGTGGATCGCCGGGTGGGAAATGAGTGCGTTGCAATACAGCCCTTCCGGCCTGCACGGGTACAAAAAGCCGATTGTCTCGGTGCTCCCCCATGTAATTCTGCTTTCAAGCGTTGCTCCGTAACCGGACGACCGTATGTAATCGTAAGCCCCACTCTGCTTGGAACCGTCGTAATCGATTTCAATCGTCCGGTTGAAGGCGTCCTTGATGATCGTGCCGGGGTGTCCGTTTGAGAGGGTTCCGTTGATAATCTGAACCTCGTTGCTATTCCGGTCGATGATCTTCGTGGCTTGGCTGCTGTACCCCTGGACTCGGCTTCCGTCGGGAAAGTAAGCCGTCCATTGCTTCGCCGTCCAGTCCGTTCCGTCCGCCGGGATTTCTACGCGGATATAGCTTCCGTCCGTCGTGAAGTACGTCAGCATGCTCGCGATTGGATTCGGATCCTGGTAACATGCACTCTTTAGGGCATTCGGACCTACGTTATAGAATCCGTCACTCATGGAATCCAACTGCCCTTTAAGGCGAAGCAGGTGGAGTGCGCCGTCTGGAGTCCGGAACGACATCTTATAGGTATACTTCGCCTCATCGCCTGAATTACATAACGTGAATTCATGTAATTGTCTATTATCAATGACCAGTCCATAATTAAATCCATATTGCCATCCGCCATACTCGCTATTTGTTTGGCTTTGTGTGAGAAGCGGATCATGCGGGGGAAATTCAGATAAGGTATTGTAATCCAGCGCTACATCATAAAGAGATGAGTTATAGATAAGACGGACTCCGGATGAGTGTCCGGCCCGCCCTGCCGGCAATTGCGCGAGGGGGATTGTTAGAATTACATTGCCATTCGTGTCGTTGACCGATTCAATGTCACCGATACTGTATGAGCCGGCCGGAAGGAAGCCCCGGTCGGGCCTCGTGAGGACGGGCTCCACTTGGGCGTGCAGCGGCGCCGAAATAGGAATCGGAAGTAGGGCCATCAGTGGCAGTGCCAGTCTCCCAAGCCATCGATTGATCCTCATGACTAAACCTCCAGCCGCAATGGCATTAAACAGACGCGCAAAGTTATGGAACCGACGGCAGAAACTCCGCGGCCTCCGTCGTGAAGCGGAGCGTTTCCTTCCCGTTCTCGAGCCGGATAATTTCCGACGGCATCATTTCGCCCGCGCGTGAACTCCAGCCGAGGAAGCGCGTTTCCACCCGCGTCGCATTCGATTCCGGGCCGCGCATGTAGATCACGCTGTGCGCGAGCATCGTTTCCGAAGAGAACCGATAATACCGTGCATATTCGTTGTTGGCCGCCCGCAGCCGCGATCCGGTGCGCGGCAGCACCTGGTACACCTCCAGGAACGGTCCGCCGTATTCCGGGTCCGAGCCGTCATCCAGCCGGAATCTTCCCCCCAAGTACCGGTAAGCCGCGCCATTCGCCATATCGGCCAGGAAGGTCTCCGGAAGGTCGGCGTATAGGCTCTCAAAGATCCGATCCTCCGCCGGCGTTCTCCGCTGCACATCGTCCGGCCGGGAAGGGTTGAACTGTAATGCCCCCGGCGTGATCCCGCCCAGCGAGATCGCGACCCTGCCGGGAGTTTGCCAAAGAATCACCGCCGGCGTAGGACGGCCGTCCTGCAAGAGTATGCCGCGCATGACGATCCGCGCTTTTGCGGGGTCCTTCAGGCGCTCTCCCATCGCTTGGGCAGCGCGCGCCAGACCGGGCGAGCCGACGGCGATGCCGGCCGGGGATGCCAGAGCGGCCTCGGGCTTCGCGTATTGCGTCTGGGCAGGGAGCGCGCAGACAAGAATCGCAAAGCTGACTAGACAGTGCCGAATTACGGGAAGAATTGCTCCCGCTGCCGTGGCGCCCGTTGCTGAGTCCCGGTTGACCCCGCTGCCAGGGCGTTTTGATGACGAGAGTATTCGAACGTTCATTGCTCTATCCTCCTAGGCATTGGGGAAGCGCGAGCCACAATCGCTCTCCGCGGAGCGGACTCGCCCGTCCTCGCCACCGCTCGGCGGCAAGTGATATGCGGAACTAAAGGGTCATGACGCATGTTCTTGTACCGAACGGCTAGGGCTGTGTCTCGGATACTGTCGCCAGTTCCGCCTGCGTGACCGTGGCGCTATCGGCCTTCTTCTCCTGCGCCGCAAGCGGCCATGCTGCAATTGCCACAAGAGCCGTCGCCGCTAACAGGCATGCGTGGCACAGGGAGAGATGGAGTCTTCGGTTCATGGCGTCGCTTCCTTTCGTTCGAGCGTCAGGGCGAGATCCGCCTCAGCCGGATTCTTTGCTTTTCGTTGCGCGTCCGTCACCCGCATCACTCCTCCTTGCGCGGCGAGCTTTCCCCGCCGCCTTGTTCCTCAGATCCTTCCCCGCCGGCATCCACGCGAAGGCGGGATTCCCGCCCTACGGGGCCGGTTCCCCCTTCGCCGGTTCCAGCCGCAGCAAGTTCATGCCCGTTCCCGGCACCGGCTGTCTCGGCAGCGTGATCGTCTCTCCCGTCTCCCGCAGCCTGCGCCCCAGCCCGTCTTTGAGCGTCAGGTTATGGCCGGCCACGAAGCGTTGCGCCTCGCGGTCTTTCGGAGCCGCCACGCCGAGTTCGTAGCCGCCCGCCGTCGTCCGCAGCAATCTCGCCTTCCGCAGGTTGCCCGCCCGGC
>JADYZL010000430.1 GCA_020853155.1 Bryobacterales bacterium | reverse complement strand
TTCTTATGGTCCAGCACGCCGCCGACGGCTGCGCCGACGCCTTCCGCGAAGCGGTCTGTTTTCAGTTCTTTACGTGTGAGTCTAGCCACGAAAACCCCTTAGATGCCAATCTTTGATGATAGCATCCACCGGGGGCGGATTTCGGCCCGCTCTCCTGGCGCCGGGCGGAGACCTTTCGGAAGTAGCGTCTCCGCGAAGACAACCGCTAAAATGGACTTGATCGGCCTAGGGGAGTGCGATTCCCGGTTTGGCCTGCTACGAAGCGCTACAACCCGTGCCCGAATGCATCCCTGAAGCCGCCCGACTGCCTTATTCCGGCCCGGAGCTATCATGCAGAAGATCCTAGAGGGTTTGCATCGTTTTCAGAGGGATATTTTTCCCCGCAATGAGTCCCTGTTCGAATCCTTGTGCGACGGCCAGGCGCCCTATGCGCTGTTTATTACGTGCGGGGATTCCCGTATCGTTCCATCCCTTCTCACACAGACGCAGCCCGGCGAACTTTTTCTGAGCCGCCAGGTGGGAAACATCGTACCTCCGCATGGAACTTTGTATGGGGGCGTTTCTTCCACCATCGAATATGCGGTGGGCGTCCTCCGGGTCAAGCACGCGATCATCTGCGGGCATACCCACTGCGGCGCGATGAGCGCGGTGCTCCATCCGGAGACGGTGGAGGAGTTTCCCAACACCCGCCGGTGGCTGGCGAACGCGGAAGTCGCGCGCCAGTTGGTGAACGCCCGTTGCCCGAATGGCTCCGAAGAAGAACGCCTCGAGATAGTGACCCGGGAAAACGTGCGCATCCAGCTCAAGCACCTGGAGACCCACCCCGTGGTAGCCGTGGCCGTGGCGCAAGGCGCGCTTCAATTGCACGGTTGGGTGTATCACCTGGAAAACGGGCAGGTGGACGCCTACAACTCCGCCACGAAAGCGTTCGCGCCAATCACCTTCGACGAGACGGAGAACGGCGAGCAGGAATTGCACGAAGTCTCCGCTCCAAACATTAACTGCCTATTCGAGGGTGCGGCGAAATAGGGCTTGGCAGGCTTCGCTCCGATCGCGGAGCGCAACGGCCGTCGCGCTTCGCCCCCGCTCCACCGTTTTCCTCCGGCTCCGCGCCTTCAGAGCTTGAAGAAAATGCGCCGCTGGTAGAGCCACCAGCAGACGTAGACCTGCAGGGCGATCGCCAGCCACGCAGCGGTGAAGGGCGCCCACACGCCTACATACGGCTCCGCCCAGCTTGTGAACGTGGGCGCGGTATGCCGCATCCAGCGTCCCAGAATTTCGTGGAAGAGGTAAATGAAGATCGAATTCGCACCGATCATCACAAACCAACTGGCCCACGCCCGCCGCTTCCAGACATCGCAAACCCAGTAGAACAGCAGCAGCGCCAGCACCGTGATGCCGCCGCTCAGGATGGCGAAGGAGGCGGTCCAGATTTTCTTGTTGATCGGGATAAACGGGTGCAGCACGAGCCCAACGGCGATGAGCCCCACGCCGATGACGGCCAGCAGGCGCGTCTTGCGGGCAAGCGGCTCTTTCGAGAAGAGCAGCAACCCCGTGAGCACGCCAAGGATGGTGTTGAAAGTGGAACTCACGCAATTGATCGTGGCGTAGGACCCGCCCCAGGTCTTGCCGAGAATCATCAGGTCCAGCGCCTGGCCGATATTGGCGTTCCGCACCCAGGGGCCTTCCACTCCATCCACTCGCACGAACAGATAGAAGAGCGTGTGCGCCACCAGCAGCGCGAGCGCGATACCCGCCTGGAATTTCCAGCTCTTGCGTAAGATCAGAAAGGCCACGGTATAGGTGAAGGCGATCTGAGCGAGCACGTTGATTAGGTCGAGGTTCGGCCGCCCGGCGCCGATGCTGCGCGCTACCAGCCCCCAGCCAATAAGCAGCGCGGCCCGCCGGAGCACGTGGTGCAAGCTCTCATTCCAGGTCTCGCCCCGTTCCCACCGGCGCGCGAAGGAATACGGCATCACCACGCCCACGATGAACATGAAGAACGGCTGGATCAGATCCCAGAAATGCATGCCGGTCCATTGCGCGTGGTCAAGCTGCCAGGCGATGTGGCCGATGAACCCGTAGTGCTCGAACAAGTCCAGCCCAAAGGGTCCTGCGAACATACAGAACATGGTGAAACCGCGGAATGCGTCCACCGAATAGAGCCGCTCCGGGGCCGCGGCCGGGGAGGGAGCGGAAGACTTTTCTGAATTCACTGCGAGAGCCGCCTCCAAATGCGAAACGAGTATATCGCTTCGAACGGGCGGGAGGAAGCGTGGGCCGCCAGCCAGTCGCGCGCCGGCCGGCACGGAAATCTAACGGTGCCCGAAATACATCAGCCATCCCGCCACAATCAGGCTGGCGAAGAAGTACGCGAAGCATTTCAGGCCATAGTGAAGGCGCTCCCGGTCCGTCTTCTTTGAGACGATCCCAAGAACAACCGAGGTAAACAGCGCGAACAGGAGTGCGGCTTCGAAATGGGTGAGGGCCAGCTTAGGCATGGGGCATCTCTCCGGCTAGTCCTTCTTACCGGTGGAAATCTCGTACGCATCCACCATCGCAAGCACATTCAACAAACCGGCGGCCGCCAGAAATACGGTGCCGTAGTCGAACTCCAGGCCCGGCGCATTCGAACCGGCATACCCAAATGCCACCGATAACACGTACGGCAGCCCCGTCAGTAAATCGCAGACGAACCCGCCGGAATGCACCAGGGTCAGCATCATATCGCCGGTACGAGGGGTGTATACGGTCCCCCCCATCATCAGGCCGAACAAGTACATTGCCGTCACGGAAAACCAGAGGAGCGCGCCGCGCCCGTACCGCCTAAGCATGAAATGTCCGCCGCCGGGAACAAGCCAACCTACGACTACATGCGAAAGCCAGGACTTCATGGGAAAGCGGGTCCGCCGGGCGCGCATACCGCCGCCCAAGCCGACGTTTCAGCTTATCATGCGTCCGAATGCGCACACGGTGCGCTCGCAAAGGCTGCCGCGGCAAACGCCCGGTTCCCGCGGTAGTTCCCGCGCCGCGAACGAAGAGAAGTCCGCGAAACCCGCAGGTTCGTTAAACTAAGGAGAGGTGTGCTGCATCTCATGAAGGGGCAGCGCCTGGTGGCGCGGCTTGTCGCAAAAACATATCTGCCCTAATCTGTAAGAAGGTCGCATGCGTACTTTGTTCCTGAACCCGCCTTCCTTTGAAGGCTTTGACGGTGGGGCCAGTTCCCGCTGGCCCGCCACGCGCGAGATTGAATCCTACTGGTATCCGGTTTGGCTCTGCTACCCGGCGGGCATGCTGCCCGATAGCAAGGTGGTGGATGCCCCTCCACACAAAATCTCCATCGAAGACACCGTCGCGATGGCCGGCGATTTCGAGTTGCTGGTCTTGTTCACCTCCACTCCGGGCTTTGAAGTGGATGTCCGCATCGCGGAGATGATGAAGGATGCAAATCCGAAGCTCAAGGTGGCATTCGTGGGCCCGCCGGTAACGGTGGAACCGCTGAAGTGCCTGAAAGCTTCCCGCGCTATCGATTTTGTCTGCTCCAAGGAGTTTGACCATTCCATCGTCGATTTCGCGAACGGCAAGCCGCTGGCCGAAATCCCCGGCGTCAGTTGGCTCGAAAACGGCAGCTTCCGCAGCAACCCGGAGCGCCCGCCTATTGAAAACTTGGACGAACTCCCCTGGGTGAGCAAGGTCTATAAGCGAGACCTCGATTTCACGCGCTACAACGTCCCCTTCCTCAAGCATCCCTTTATTTCGCTTTACACCTCGCGGGGTTGCCCAGCGATGTGTACCTTCTGCCTCTGGCCCCAGACGCACTCCGGCCACCGCTGGCGCTTGCGTTCCGCCGACGACGTGGTGAATGAAGTGGCGTGGGCGAAGGAAAACTTCCCCGGCCTGCAGGAGATCTTCTTCGACGACGACACCTTCAATTACCAGAAGAAGCGCACCATCGAGCTTTGCAAGAAGCTCGAAAAAGTGGGCATCACCTGGAGTTGCACGTCGCGCGTCACCACGGATTACGACACGCTCTCCGCGATGAAGGATGCCGGCGCCCGGCTGATGATCGTGGGCTACGAGAGCGGCGACCAGCAGATCCTCAAAAACATCAAGAAGGGCGCAACGCTCGATATGGCGCGCCGTTTCACGAAGAACGCTCACAAACTGGGCCTTACGATTCACGGCGATTTCATCGTGGGCCTGCCGGGCGAGACGCAGGAATCGATCCGCCGTACGGTGGATTTCGCCAAGGAACTCGACACCGAAACCATCCAGGTATCCATTGCGCACCCCTACCCCGGCACGGAATTCTACGACTACGTGAAGGATAACGGCCTCATCACGATCGGTTCGATGACCGACGAGCAAGGCCACCAGTTGCCCAATATCTCTTACGAGAATCTGGACCCCGCGGAACTCGTCGATTGGGTGGAGCGCTTCTACGGAGAGTATTATTTCCGGCCCCGGGCCATCTGGCGCGTCGTGCGGAAAGCGATCTTCTCCAACGCGGAGCGCAAGCGGCTGGCCAAGGAGGCGCGGGAGTATCTGGCGCTGCGCAAGAAGCGGCAGGCGTTTGTTCGAGAGCATCG
>JADYZL010000429.1 GCA_020853155.1 Bryobacterales bacterium | reverse complement strand
TTCATTTTGCGACCTTCAATCCTGCGAATTTTTCAACGAGTTTCTTGAGGCCGTGCCCTGGGAAACTGATAGTAATCTTGGCGTTCTCGCCCTCGCCTTCCCGGCGCACGATCGTCCCCCGGCCGTAGCGAGGATGGGTGACGGATGCGCCTGCCCGGAAACGGACGTCCCTTTCCCCGGCGGTAGCGGTTGGGGAAGCTGCCGGCCTGGCAGCGGGGCGAACCTCCGCATTGCCGGTGGGGCGGGCAGCCGGAGAACCGGCTTTCGAAGCCACCGGCGGCGCAGCCGCTCCGAAAAGCTGGCCCTGCGACGCAAGCTGGCCCTGCGACGGTTTTGACGCGCTTTTACCAGGATAACCGGAAATGCCGCCCTTCGGGGAATCGTTCAACGGCTTCGTGCCGGCGGGACGGGCGCCGGGGGTTCCCATTCGCTCCTTGGGCACGGCAGGCGTATCGAGGGGAATGCTCGGCACGTCGTCGGGCGGGTGGGCCTGGCCGCCGAAACTCACGCCCGGTTTGGGGGCCCTGCCGCCAAAAAAATCCCGGATGTTCTCGATTGAATTGTGGCTCTTCCCGGAATACGCGGTGTGCTTCACCGCCTCTCGCACGAGGCCGCGATCCGCCCAAAGGTCGATTTGCGATTCGTCCTCGTGGTCCAGCTTTTCCACGAGTTCGGCGGGAAGTTCGCCCAGGAACCGGCTGCGGATGCAGGGCTCTTGCAGCCCGCCCCCAAATCGCCTTCGAAAGCGCGCGTGGGTGAGGTAGAGTCTCCGCTCCGCCCGCGTCATCCCCACGTAGCAGAGGCGACGCTCTTCCTCCATCATCGCCATCGAATCGATGGAGCGGCTGTGCGGGAAAAGTTTCTCTTCCATGCCGGCCATGATGACCACCGGGAACTCCAGGCCCTTGGCATTGTGCACGGTGAGCAGGGAGACCTGGATCGTCTCGTCGAGATCGTCCGACGCCGCCACCAGGGAGGCGTTATCGAGGAAATCTCCGAGCGTTTCACCGCGAACGTCGGCTTCGAGCGCGGCGCTGCGGAGTTCCTGCAAATTCTCGATTCGCCCCTCGGCTTCGAGCGTCCCCTCGGCTTCGAGCATCCGCGCGTAGCCCGTTTCCTCAAGCACGCGATCGAGTAATTGCGTGATCGAAGGCTGCGCCCGGAATTCCAGCGGAGCATCCTCGCCGCCGGCTTGTTCTGCCGGGTGATCGAGGCCGGAGAACTCGCGGAACCCCTGCATCAACTTGTAGAAGCCGGAAACGGCGGCGTGCGCGCGCATGGGCAGCAATTTCTCGTCGAGCATTCTCGCGAGGCCGGGCAGGTAGCCCAGCCGCGCTTTCGTCGAATACTGCTCGATCTGTTCCGCTGTGCTCTTCCCGATGCCCCGCGCCGGTGTGTTGAGGATGCGGATGAGGCTCATCGAATCCTCGGGGCTGCGAATAAGCCGAAGGTAGGCGAGCACGTCCCGGATCTCCGCCCGTTGGTAGAAGCTGAAGCCGCCGATGACGACGTATTTTCGGCCGCGGCGCCGGAGCGCTTCTTCAATCGGCCGGGATTGCGCGTTGGTGCGATAGAGCACGGCCACGCGCGTCTTGGGGTCTCGCAGAATCTCGCGCTCAATCGTGTCGGCCACGAACATGGCTTCGTGATCCGAATCCTGCGCCTGAAAGACGCCCACCTTGGCGCCTTCCTGCGCGTCGGTCCACAGCCATTTGCCCTTCCGCTCCACGTTGTTCGCCACCACGCGGCTGGCCGATTCCAGGATGTTTCGCGTGGAGCGGTAGTTCTGTTCCAGGCGGATCACCCGGGCATTCGGATAATCCCTTTCGAAATCGAGGATATTGCGGATATCCGCGCCCCGCCACGAGTAAATGGATTGATCCTCATCGCCCACCACGGCGACATTGTCGTGGCTCGAGGCGAGCAATTGCATCAACTCATACTGGGTGTGGTTGGTGTCCTGGTATTCGTCGATCATCAGGTAGCGGTAGCGTTCGCTCAAGCGCTGCCGCAGCGCCCGGTCATGGCTCAGCAGGCGCACGGATTCGAGGAGGAGGTCGTCGAAATCGAGGGCGTTGGCTTGCTGAAGGCGATCCTGATAATCCGCGTAGATCTTGGCCATGCGCTCGCCGCGTTGGTCACGGGCGGCCTTGTACCAATCCTCGGGCATCTGCGCCTTGTTCTTCGCGGTGGAGATGGCGGAGAGCAGGCTGCGCGGGGGCATGGATTTTTCGTCGAGATTCAGATTGCGCAGGACGCTCTTCATGAGCGAGAGCTGATTATCTTCATCGTAAATCGAGAATTCCCTGGTGAAGCCCGGCCGCACATTGGCAAGGGATTCACCCTCGACGCGTAGAAGCCGGGAGCAGAAGGAGTGGAAGGTGCTCACCGAGAGGCCGCGCAAGCCTTGTGGATAGGCTTCGTTGAGGATGCGTTCGACCCGCTCTTTCATCTCTCTTGCCGCCTTGTTCGTAAAGGTGACCGCGAGAATCGAATACGGGGAAACGCCGCGCGCGGAAATGAGATGAGCAATCCGATGGGTGATGACGCGGGTCTTTCCGCTCCCCGCTCCCGCCAGAATCAGCAGAGGTCCTTGATCATGTGCAACGGCATCCCGCTGTTCCGGGTTCAAGCCTGTGAGAAAATCCATGAGATAACTAGACTACGGAAATGGAAGCGGCAACGCTTGGCGTTTTTAGTCTAACATGAGGGATTGAGACTCCTTTAACTCCTTGAAATGATGGTTTTTAGCGGCAAATTTGATCGGAACTCGCTGCCGGGGCGCGTACTTGGCCGGCGCGCGGCCGGATCGTCCACGCCGATGCTGGTAACCAACTATCGGCTGTTGTCGCCATTTCCATTGTCCGGGAGTGTGGAATGCTAGTCGAGCGCGAGACGCTCGAGAAGGCGCAGCAGGGAGATGATGCGGCCTTCAACGCGATCCTGCAAGCGTACCGGAAAAGGATCTTTGGCACGATCGCGCGGATTATCAACCGGCCGCAAGACGTGGAGGATGTGGCGCAGGAGGTTTTTGTACGGCTTTATTTCTCACTGAAGCAGTTGCG
>JADYZL010000428.1 GCA_020853155.1 Bryobacterales bacterium | reverse complement strand
TTCGGCAAGAGCAAGGCCCGCCTGCATTCGGCTCAGCAAAAGAAGGTGACCTTCAAGGACGTGGCGGGCGTTGAGGAAGCCAAGGAAGAACTGGAAGAAATCATCGACTTCCTGCGGGAGCCGCAGAAGTTCCAGAAACTGGGCGGCCGCATCCCGAAGGGGGTTCTGTTGGTGGGACCTCCGGGTACCGGCAAGACGCTGCTTGCGCGCGCGATCGCGGGCGAGGCGAACGTGCCGTTCTTCTCCATTTCCGGTTCGGATTTCGTCGAGATGTTCGTCGGTGTGGGCGCGAGCCGCGTGCGCGATTTGTTCGAACAGGGCAAGAAGAATGCGCCCTGCATCATCTTTATTGATGAAATTGACGCCGTGGGGCGGCACCGCGGAGCGGGCCTCGGCGGCGGGCACGACGAACGTGAGCAGACCCTGAACCAGTTGCTGGTGGAGATGGACGGCTTCGAATCGAACGAAGGCGTGATTCTGGTGGCGGCGACGAACCGCCCGGATGTGCTGGACCCCGCCCTGCTGCGGCCGGGCCGCTTTGACCGCCGCGTTGTGGTGGGCGTGCCGGACGTGAAGGGCCGCGAGAAGATTCTGAAAGTACACGTGCGCAAGACGCCCATTTCCGACAATGTCGATTTGAGCGTGATCGCACGGGGTACACCCGGTTTCGCAGGCGCGGATCTCGCCAATCTGGTGAACGAGGCCGCGCTGCTGGCCGCGCGGCAGAACCGCAAGCTGGTGACGATGGTGGATTTCGAACACGCCAAGGACAAGGTCCTGATGGGCGTGGAGCGCAAGTCCATGGTGATGACGCCGGAAGAAAAGCGCAGCACTGCCTACCACGAAGCCGGGCATGCGGTGATCGCGATGGTGGTGCCGAATGCGGATCCGCTGCACAAGGTGACCATCATTCCGCGCGGGATGGCGCTGGGCCTCACCATGCAATTGCCCATCGACGATAAGCACACGCAGAGCAAGAGCTACCTCGAAGACCGGCTTGCCATTCTGATGGGCGGCCGCGTGGCCGAGGAAATCTTCCTCAACCAGATCACGACGGGCGCGGGCAACGACATCGAGCGCGCCACGGACACCGCGCGCCGGATGGTTTGCGAGTTCGGCATGAGCGATCTCGGCCCGATGAGCTTCGGCAAGAAGGAAGAGCAGATCTTCCTGGGGCGCGAGATCAACCAGCATCGCGACTATAGCGAGCAGACTGCGCTCAAGATCGACGAAGCGGTGCGGGCACTCGTGAAGAGCTCCTATGACCGGGCGCACAAGATCATCTCGGACCACAAAGAGGGGATGATCCGCGTTGCCGAAGTCCTGCTGGAGCGTGAAGTGCTTGACGGCGATGAAGTGAAGCGATTGATGGCCGGGGAAACCTTGCCGGCCTTCGATTCCCCCTCCGGCGGAGACGACGAATCCGACACCCAGCATGTGATTCGCCCGGACGGCGACCCGAAGCAGAAGCCGGGGTTGATGGAAGGGGGCTCGCCCCAACCCGCGTGATCCCCGCCTTTCCAGTGTATTTGTTCGACGTGGACGGCACCTTGCTGGAATCCGCTCCCGACATCGTGGGGGCGACCCGGCAGGTGCTGGAAGCGCACGGCGCACCGCCACAGTCATTCAATTACCTGGCCTCGTTCATCGGTAAGCAGTTGCGCGAGTTGTTCGTGGAAGTCTTTCCAGGCGCCTCGGACGAATTTCTGGAGCAGTTAGCACAGGAGTATCGCGAGACCTATTGGGCGCGTGAGCACGCTTCGACCAAACCCTACGCGGGCGTGCTCGAAGGGATAGCGGCGCTGAGTGGACGTAAGGCCACGGCCACCACCAAGAGCACCCGCACGACGCGAACCGTACTCACCAAGTTCGGACTCATCGACCACTTCGAGGTTGTGCAGGGCACGGACGGGTTCCCCGCGAAGCCGCATCCGGACGTGGTCTTTCGGGCGCTCGAAGGGCTGGGCGCGCGGCCGGAAGAGTGCCTGTTTGTCGGCGATTCCACTTCCGACATGGCGGCGGGCAGGGCAGCCGGGGTGCGCGTCTGCGCCGTCGATTATGGCTACGGCAACCATGAAGAGATGCGGCGCTACGAGCCGGATTACTGGATCGGCGATCTGCGCGAACTCAGCCGGCACGAGTAGACGCGGCTGAGGACACCACTCTCCTGCGAAGGCGCGTCTAATAGGCGATCTTGGGATCTGCTTCCCTTGGCTTGTCCACGTAAAGCTTGTCAATCAGCGAATACTTCAGATCTCCCGGATACCAGATGGTGGAGCCGATATACCTCTCCGGACTCTTCGCGTCCGTGTAGTAGTAGACCGCCTGGAGATTCCCATCGGTCCGCAGGAGGGTGCGGACGTAACCCAGATCCCACGAGGCGCCATCGGTACGGATGCGCAGTTCGGGTCCCCAGGTCTTGCCGAAATCTTCACTGAGCTTCGCCCGGATGCCATACGGCTTCACGCGGCAGCCGTAAGTGAGCACGAGGCGTCCATCGGGAATCCGCACGAGGCTTGGCGGATTGCCGCCCATCGCGGTTACGACATTCCCGAGCGATTCCCAATTCATGCCCATATCCTGGGATTCGAAGAGTTCCAGGTTCACGCGATGACGCACGACGGTGAGCAGGCGCGTGCCGTACGTGCGGACGGTTGAAGGCATGATGGAATACTCACCCACCTGCGGCTCCGTTCCGATGGTTCCATGAACGGCCCAGGTCTTGCCGCCATCCTTGGTGCGAAGGACAACGGGCATCCCTTCCTTGCGATCCGTCTTGGGCACCGTGACAAAAAGAAGCAGATCATGCTTGCCAAGGACAATGTAATCCGTTCGGGCGGCCATCCCCCCGAAGCGGTTATCGGGGATCGCGAAGGGGCCCTCCCACGTATGGCCCTTGTCGTAGGTGTAGTAGAAGCGGGAGGGCCCGAGATCGACATCCAGCATCCGGGCCGTTAGCGCGAAACCGGGGTGGGTAAAATCGATTCCACCGGGGCAGGCGGTCGAAGCCTTCCCACCGGGGGCCACCGGAACTCCGGCCACCTTTGTGCCTGTGGGCGGCTGAAGCGAGGCGGGCGTCTCAATAGTCCAGGTATCGCCATCGTCCAGGCTGCGGGCCAAGACATGCTTGGAGGGCTTGCTGTAATCGATCGCGTGGCCCTGATCGGTTTGCTTGAAGTGGCCTACCTCAAAGCCGACCAGGAACTCCTTGCCCCACTGCCAGGCGCCGTGGTTGGCCGGCCAGCCGGCAAACATGCCGGGTTCGCGGTAAATCTCCAGGTTTCTGACGACATCGGGCGGGCGCTCCGCCTGTGAAAAGGAAGGGCGCGTGCCCAGGAGCAGGCCTGCCCCACCCAACAATGTCTGTCCGAACTGCTTTCTGCTAATCATCGCTACTTTCATCGTACCTGTGCGAGCGAGGCTTCGCCTGTAAGGGTAGACGCGGCGAAGCTACGAAAAGTTGAGCGGAGGGGATCGCGGGGGACGCGGGACACCTCTCCACCGGGCGCGGCTTCGCCACAGGGGGAATCCGCATCTTCCGGGGAGCCTCTGCCCTGGAACCCACGCATAGGTGATGCGCACCGGCAGGGCGCTCGATGGCTCCGCACTTGCTGGAGCCCGTGCTTCATGGATGTCCAGACCCAGAGGGACAGATAGCTCTGCACATCCTCCGGCCAACGAATTTCAACCTGCATCCAGTCCGTTTATAAGGCCGGCAGGAAGGCAAATGGCAGCCCGGTTCCTCAGCGGCCAAGAGAGAAGCGACGGCGGGCCTGGAGAATTCGGTTGACCAAGCACAGCCGTTTCATGGAAGGTTTCCCTTGCTTAGAAGTTTCACAACCCATCGCTTTATCCATTCGGATAAATTCAGGGAGTGGAGCCGCTAGTCGGGGTTCCGAGAGAGAGACACAAGAAACCAGGACACTTTGGTGGAGTGCATCCCTAAGCTGAGACACGCAAAATCGGGACAGATCCCATTCGCTGTGAGAGTGTTTTCTCGCTGGAGGGGTCCAGACCAAACGATCGGGGCTCCGTCATAGAATGTTCGCATCGCCCTGGAGGAATCCTCCGGACAAAGATGGGAGGTTATGCAAGTGGGCCTGGATGGTGTGGAGCTCATGCTTGAGATCGAAGATAAGTTTCAGATCTCCCTGGGAGACGACGAGGTGGGGAGCGTGGGCACGGTGGGTGAACTGCATGCGCTAATCCTCACGAAGTTGGACCGGACTTCGCCCCGTGCCTGTGCCACGAGTATGGCTTTCTATGATGCACGGCGCGCGTTGATGACCGGTGTCGGCATCGCCCGGAACCAGATTCGTCCCGCGAGCAGACTGGACAGTTTGTTCGCTCCGCCGTCGCTCATGAGACGAAAGCAATGGCGCCAGGTCCAGGAATCCACGATGCTGAATTTTCCGGACTTGGAGAGGTTGGCGGTGTGGACATACTTTAGTCTTGCGATCGGCGCTATTCTGGGATCCGTTGTTGCCCACCGTTTTGACGCCCGTTGGTTCATAATCGCGTTAGCGATGATTCCAGGCGCGATAGCCGCTGCGTTCGCGTGCGCATTCGTTCCCATTGGCCGCTGGCATTTCCCTCAGGGTATCGCCACAGTCGGCGATCTCGCCCGTGTTGTGCTGGGCGTCAACATCGAGAGTTTTCGCCGCTTATCTGCCCGGTGGACGGAAGACGACGTCTGGAACGCGCTCAAAGCGATCATTGTCGAGCAAAGCGGCATGCCTCCAGAAAAGGTGCGGCCTGAGGCAGCCATTGTGGGCGATCTTGGAATTGACTGAAGGCGAATGCCGTCGGATTCTTCAGCCAGAGTGGCTTCCCGCCGCGTTGACGCCTCGATGGCAATGCTTTTGCGGACGATCAATGTGCTTTCCTTGGCCAATGAGGAATCGGTTGCGGACGTTGCAACGCGGATGCACAAGAATCACACGGCGGCGCTGAAGCTGATGAGCGTGCCGGGGGTGGGTCCGATCATGGCTCTGAGCTTCGTGCTGACGCCGGGCTCGCTGGAGCGCTTTCGCGACAGCCGGAATGTGGGCGCTTGCCTGGGCATGACGCCGAAGCGCAGGCAGTCGGGTGAGCGCGACCCACAACTGGGTATCTCGAAGGCCGGTGACGGTAGGCTGCGGAAGCTGCTGGTGCAATGCGCGCACCACATCCTGGGCCACTTCGGCAAGGACAGTGCTCTCAGGCGATGGGGTCTGACGCCGGCCACGCGCGGTGGACCCAATGCCAGCAAGCGAGCGATTGTGGCCGTCGTCCGCAAGCGGAGCGTAATCCTCCACAAGCTCTGGCGCGCGCGTGAGGATTGCTTGCCGTTTCCGGCCTGAGGCCGCAAGGCCGCGCGAATCGGAAAGCTGCGGGAACCCCAAGCTTGGAATAATAAAGCCAGGAAAGGATCGATCTTCTAGAGAAAATGAGTTCCCTGGGTGCTCGGCGTGACTTCCCACCCGCTGAGCGCTTGGGACGCTGCTCAACGCCTGCGGCCTGTTTATCCCTGTGGGACCGTGGGCGCTGGGTGGCGAGCTACTCAGGTCCAGGCATCTCAGGTTCGGGAGCTGGCAATGGCTCCATCCCGTCGGCCCCTGGTTTCGCAACGTTCTCGTAGAGGAGAGTGCCGTTCTCTTCGACAAACTTCAAGGGGATCTTCGGATTGTTAATGTCTTTCCCGCCGTCCGCATTCCATTTCTCTTCCCACCTCTGGTAGTAGGGTTCCAGATCTTTCGGAGTCATCAGGAAAATGGTCTTTATCTCTATACCTTCGTAGACGGCGAAAATCCAGTTGACCTTGCGATACTTGCTGATGATGGTCGGGTTCATGTGGTGATGCGTGGAGAAGTTGCGCGTCAACCGGATATTCACCGACTTCAATTCGTACTCATTGCCGTCGTCGTCAACAGCGTCATTGCCCTCGCGTCCCGGCAGGCCACGCAGGCCCACGAGTAGCAATACCTGTAGGATCTTCCCGCCGTTGTCCTGGAAAATGTCATGGATGCCATGCTTGGAGGCCAGTTCCTGGTATAAGCGGACTGCTGGGAATAGCTCAATCAATAGGGCACTGTCGGGATGCGGCTTCATCGGGCACCCTCAAACAGGTCGCGCACGGCGACACCAAGTGCCCCGGCGAACTTCTCAATGTTGTCGATGGATACGTTGCGCTCAGCTCGCTCCACGGAGCCGACGTAGGTGCGATGAAGTCCGCACAATTCGGCCAGCTTTTCCTGCGACAATCCTTGTGAATGGCGAAGCTCCCGGAGCTTGGTCGCGAAAACCTCACGTAGGGATGGCTGTTGGCGTGAGCGGGCCATTAAACTCAAAGGTCCGACAACTGATGACTATCCGTCTACAGCCTTAAAGTAGCGTTATAATGAGCAGAAGGACGCCATGCAGCCAGTGATCGAACAGTATTCAGCCATTCTTCAGGGACACGAGCCGGTCTACCGAACGACCCTAGGAGAGGCGTATTGCGGTGACTCTCTGGCACTACTCGACGCCTTGCCAGAAAACAGCGTGAACCTCGTCGTGACAAGCCCGCCCTTCGCACTACAGCGCAAGAAGGAGTATGGAAACAAGGAGCAAGCAGAGTACGTTGATTGGCTGGCTGAGTTCGCCCGTAAGGTCCATCGCATCCTGACTGCGGACGGCAGTTTCGTGCTGGACCTCGGCGGGTCCTATGAGAAGGGCACCCCGGCGAGAAGTCTCTATAACTTCCGCGTGCCAATCAAATTTTGTGATGAGCTTGGCTTCTTCTTGGCCGAAGACTTTTACTGGTTCAACCCCTCGAAGCTCCCCAGTCCGATTGAATGGGTGAACAAGCGCAAAATTCGCACAAAGGATTCCGTGAACACCGTTTGGTGGTTCAGCAAGTCCGAGTGGCCAAAAGCAGACGTGTCCAAAGTGTTGACGGAATACAGCGACCGAATGAAGAAATTGCTTCAAGACCCCGAGGGGTTTTACACGCCGAAGGTTCGCCCGTCAGGTCATGATATTGGCTCGTCCTTTTCGAAGGACAACGGTGGCGCGATCCCGTCGAACCTGCTTCAAATCCCCAACACTGAGTCGAACGGACAATACCTCAGCGGCTGCAAGACCACCGGAGCGAAACAGCACCCGGCCCGGTTTCCCGCAAAGCTGCCAGAGTTCTTCATACGGTTCCTGACCGAACCCGGCGATGTGGTGCTGGATATCTTTGCTGGCTCCAATACAACCGGCTATGCGGCAGAGGGTGTTGAGCGCCGCTGGTTGGCGTTCGAAGAGTGTAGGGAATACGTCGCGGCGTCTTCCTTCCGTTTTCTGCGAAAGGAAGTGGACAGCCAAACCATGCAGGCCTTGTACAGCGAGATCACCGCTGGCCGCTCGGTAGACCTGTCACAATACACTGCACCGGCGCAGATGCAGCTACGGTAGCGCTCCGGCTTTCTGTGGGTTTTCTAGCGGGAAGGGCCTCGTATGCTTTTCGCAACGAGGCCCTGTATCTAATGGTCGGGGCGAGAGGATTTGAACCTCCGGCCTCCTGGTCCCGAACCAGGCGCTCTACCAGGCTGAGCCACGCCCCGACTTGAGCTTTGCGCTCAACTCCTGAGTTTACCATGCGGGGCGGCTGGACGCGCTCGCCATTGCGCGGTTCGCTCGGAATTCCAGATTCCTCCATGAGATTTCGTAGGCCTCCGCGGCAAGTGGCTTCCCTTCCGCGCGTCCTGGTGCGGTTGAGTACTGTGTCGGAATCTCCACAAATGTGTAGGCGTCGGCTACAGATACCGGAAGAAATCAGGAATCGTCCATGAGACATCGATTCCTTAATGATTGATAGTGCAGCACGGACCTAGCTCTGGCAGAATGGCATTAGAACTGCAGTGCGTTTTTGATCGATGCGGAAAGTGAGCGCACACGGCGTAATCTCGCACGCCCAAACTTCCGATAGGAAGGGGTAGTGGCCGGAGACTATCCCGGCGTGTCGGATAGATATCGGGCGCAGATCCGCTTCTGCATACGATTGCCGGGCGGTGTGTACCGGTAACGAGGGTGAACTGAGCGGCAATGAGTGAGGGCAGGCAACAACTCACCCGGGCTTTGCTGCTGGTCTTGACGGTTGCGGCCGTGGTGGCCGCGATCTTCAATTTCCGGCAACAGGCACAGGTGCGCTTGCCGGACGATGGGGTCTTCTGGTCAGAGCGCGACGGTAAAGTGATCGCCCTGATGGTGCAGCCGGATAGCCCCGCGGCCCGCGCGGGCGTGCATGAAGGCGACTATCTACTTCGGATCAACCGCCAGCCGGTGCACTTGGCCCAGGATGTGGCGCAAATCTTCGTGGGCCTGCCGAGTTGGGAACGCGTGGATTACTCCCTGCTGCAAAACGGGGTGGAGTTCGAGGCGCATGTCATTCTGGGTGAGCGAACACTCAGCAGCCTTGTCTATTACCAGTATTTCGTCGGCGGCGTTTACCTGCTGATCGGGCTGTTTATCTTCTTCCGCCGGGGTGTCGCCGCACAGGCGGTCCATGTCTATGTCCTGTGCCTCGCGTCCTTCGTGCTGAGCACCTTCCACTTCACGGGGAGGCTCGACGACTTTGACAAGGTGATGTATTGGGGCAACATCTTTGCCGGCCTCATCGCGCCCACGATCTTTCTGCACTTCTGCCTGAGCTTCCCCGAAGCGGGCCGATGGACGCGCGGGTTCTGGCGCTCTTCGATCCTCTACATTCCGGCGGCGATCGCCTCGGTAGTTTTCATGGGCTTCGCATCGGGGGCGATCCGCACCACGCTTCCCATGGTGGAAGTGAACTGGATGCTTGACCGGCTTTGGCTTGCCTTTCTAACTGGCGGGTACCTGCTGGGGGGCCTGGTGCTGGCTGCGAAATCCCGCACGGCCAAAGATCCCGTGGTGCGCATGCAGTTGAAGTGGCTGCGGAACGGGGCAATCTTCGCCATTCTCCCCTTTGCCATCTTCTATGCAATTCCCTACGTAATGGGAGGCTTCCCTGGAGAATCGGCCAAGCTGGCAGTGCTCGCGCTGCTGCTGATGCCGCTCACCTGGGCCTACGCCATTGTGCGCTACCGCCTGATGGACGTAGACGTCATCTTCCAGCAAGGCTATGTGTACACGCTGGCGACGATCGCCGTGCTGGGCGCGTTCTACATCTTTATCTTCTCTATCGGCAACTTCAGCAGTTTGAGCCCCACGGCGGTGGCGATTCTGATTCTGATCGCGGCGTTTGCGTTCCAGCCCATCCGCAACTGGCTGCAGGAACAGCTAGACAAGCACGTCTTCTACAAGGATCAGTACAATTACCGGCGCACGCTGATTGAGTTCGCGCGCGAGCTTAGCGCCGAAACGGACCTGGACCGGATGCTGAGTTCCGTAGCCGACCGGCTGATCCGAACCGTGGGCATTTCCCATATTGCCTTCTTCCTGGCGGAAGAAAACAGTTCCGGCATGACGCTCCGGCTTGCGGATAACGTGCGGGACCGCAAGGGGCGGTCCGTTGGACCGAACTATCCTCTCGATCTCTCGTTCCTCGAGAATCGTGGAGAGAAGGGGTATCTGTTTTTTGAGCGAACGCGGCATCTGCCCGATGCGAAGGTGCTCGAGTATGCGCCCGCGGCGCGAGAATCCATTGCTGAGCTTGATCTGACGTACTACTTCCCCTGTGACGCTCGCGGACGCACGATTGCATGGTTTGGGGTGAGCCGCCTGGACCGCGGCGATTTTCTGACGTCGGGCGATCTTGAATTGCTGATCACGCTCTCCGGATATGTGGGAATTGCGATCGAGAATGCGCTGCTCTACCAATCTCTGCGGCACAAAGCAACGGAATACGAACGCCTGAAAGAATATAACGAGAATATCGTCGAATCGATCAATGTGGGCATCCTCGCGGCGGATTTGGAAGGCCGCGTGGAAAGCTGGAACTCCACGATGGAGACGCTCACGGGCGTGCCGCGGCATCTGGCGGTTGGGCGGCGAATGGAGGAGTTGCTGCCGGGCGATCTATGCCGGGAGATCGCCTCGGTAAGCGCGGCGGAGAGCGTTCACAACATCTATCAATACGCCTTCAAGTCTTCCATGCTTCCGCAGGTTGCATCGGAGACCGGCTTTGAGACAGCGCCTTCGACGATGCAAACCTGCGTGGCGGAGGCTCCTTCCTATTCACCGGTCGCGGGCTTCGCGATCGGCGAGGAAGATTCGGGCGCCTTCGCGCTACAACCTGCCGCTTCACGTGCGGGTAACCTTGGCAGCGGCACGCTTGGCAGCGGCTCGGGGCGGCTAGCCGTTCCGGTAAACCATGGAAGTTCCATCGCGGCCGGCGAGCGCGCGCCGGTGCGGGAGCCCCATCGCGGTGCAACCGGGGGTAACGGAGATGCAATTGGGGGAAACGGAAATCCGCATCGTCCCTTGCCGGAACCGGAGACGGCATCGCTGCCCGAGGAACTGATGCTGAACATCGCCGTGACCCCCTTGGTTTCGCGGGAGTTCGAGCACATCGGCAGACTGGTGCTCTTCCAGGATGTGACGGAACGAACCGAGTTGGAGCGGCGGCTGGTGCAATCGGATAAGCTCACCTCGATTGGCGTGCTGGCGGCGGGCGTGGCGCATGAAGTGAACACGCCCTTGGCAGTGATCTCATCGTATTCGCAGATGCTGGCCAAGCAACTGGTGGACGACGAACGCAAGTCCGGATTGCTGGACAAGATTGCCAAACAGACGTTCCGCGCGAGCGAGATCGTGAACTCCCTGCTTAATTTCTCGCGGACGTCAAACACCACGTATGGTTCGACGGATTTGAATTGCGTGGTCGAAGAGACGCTCGTGTTGATCGCGCCGCAATTGGAAAAGGCCAATATCCGTGTTGCCCGTGAGATGCAAGCGCCGCTCCCATCTATTCGAGGGAATAGCAGCAAACTCCAGCAGGTGTTCCTGAATATCATTCTGAACGCCCGGGATTCCATGAGCGACGGCGGTACGCTGCGGATTTCGACCGTGGCGGATGCAACGTCCGTCCGGGTGCGCGTTTCCGACACAGGCCACGGAATACCGGCCGACAAACTCGCCCGGATCTTCGATCCGTTCTACACCACCAAGATGGCGGGCAAGGGGACGGGCTTGGGGCTGAGCATCTCTTACGGCATTGTAAGGGAGCACGGCGGTATCATCGAGGTGTCCAGCCGGGCTGGCGAGGGTGCTACGTTTGTGATGGAATTCCCCAGGGAGCAGAGAGCCCTCACTGCCTGATTGCGCCCCCACGCCGGGGAAACCGGCGCCCAAGTTTGAGCATCCGAAGAGGCCCATGGCACACACCGCCCGAAACTCGCGAATTCTCGTAATCGATGATGAACCCGACGTCCGGGAGATGCTGCAATTCCTCCTCGAAGAGGAAGGGTTCCAGGTGGAAACCGCGCCAGACGGCAACAGCGGAATTGCGAAGTTGGCCGGCCGCGATTACGATCTCGTGCTGCTCGATTTGATGCTCCCGGATATCTCCGGAATGGAGGTTCTGCAGAGAATTCGCCGCGAGGACACCGAACTTCCGGTGTGTATGGTGACGGCCTACGGCTCCACCACCGTCGCGGTAGAAGCCCTCAAGAGCGGCGCCAACGATTACTTCTCAAAACCTTTCGACAATGAGAAATTGATTCTCGAGATCCGCAGGCTGATCGATGCGCGGCGCCTCGAGAAAGAGAACACCCAACTGCGGCGCGCGCTCAAGCAGCGTTACGCCTTCCCGGAGATTGTCGGAAGGAACGACGGCATGCTGCAAGTGCTGGACCTCGTGAAGCAGGTCGCCAACAGCCGCTCAACCATTCTGATTACGGGCGAGACAGGCACGGGCAAGGAGCTGATTGCGAAGGCAATCCACATGAACTCTCCACGGCGGGAGCACATGTTCATCCCCGTAAACAGCGGCTCTCTCCCTCCGGAGTTGCTCGAGAGTACGCTTTTTGGCCACGTGCGCGGGGCCTTTACCGGCGCGGTCACTTCGCATAAGGGATACTTCGAGGTGGCGAATCTGGGTTCGATCTTTTTTGACGAGATCGGCACCATCAATCCGGATATCCAGTCGAAACTACTGCGGGTGATGCAGGAGAAGGAATTTTTCCCGCTGGGATCCGCCGAACCCGTCAAAGTGGATGTGCGCATCATGGCCGCCACGAACGCGGACTTGAAGCGCATGGTAGAAGACGGCAAGTTTCGGGAAGATCTTTACTATCGCCTCAACGTCATCAATATCCAACTGCCCCCGCTGCGGGACCGAAAGGAAGATATTCCGGCGTTGGTGGAGCATTTCTTCCAGAAGTTCGGCGAAGAGAACGGCAAATTCCTGGACGATTCAGGCAAGTGCCAGATTCGCTTTGACGAAGAGGCGATGGGCATTCTGATGGAACATAACTGGCCCGGTAACGTGCGGGAGTTGGAGAATGCCGTGGAGCGGGCGGCGGTTCTTGCCACGGCGCCCACTGTGCCGGCGAGCGTGCTTCCGGAGCCGGTGCTTCACGCGAGCGGAATGGGGATCCGGCGCGATGCAACAGGCAAACTGGCCGATGACGCTTCCCTCTTCGAAGTGGTGGCCGATTATGAACGCCGCGTGATCCTCGAGAAACTGGAACGTCACTCCTGGAGCCAGACGGAGACCGCGGAGAAGCTGCGCATTCCCCTCTCAACACTCAACCAGAAAATCAAACGGCTGAATATCGAAATCAAGAAAAAGAGCGAGCAGACCAAAGGCTCCGCTACCTGATCCGGTACGGCGCTCCATGCCCATGAACGCCGAAGAGTTCGAGGACGCTACCGAGCCGTGCCGTTCGAAGGGCGCGATTTCGGAATGAGGACGATCTTCCCGTCGCCGATTTCAACGGATTGCAGGCGAGTGAGAAAGCGGGCGGTTTCGGGATCGCCGTAGGCATCTTTCAACAAATTTTCCGCGCTGATGCGCTCTCGAACCGCGTCGGGTACGTAGTGGTCGCCCACCTTTAGATCTTCGAGATGGGCGACCAGACGGCCTCCGGACACCCCGGTGGAGACTCTCGCCTTACCGTTCAAGTAACGGCCTCGTAAACCCTCACCGAATTCAGCCAGAGGAATACTCACAACCGCTTCCAGTCGTCCACCGACGATGCGGACGCGAGCGAGCAGATCCTTTCCCACCCCTCTCCTCCGCCCGAGCACACGCTGTATCAACACATTCAGCTCATCCTCGGTGAGCGCCAGAGGTTCGGTTGGCCTGTTCCGCTCAAGAGCCTCTCCAAACGAGCGGATCCGGCCCTCAAGCGCCGTAACGCCAGGGTCCGGCAGGTTCACTTCCGGCAAGCGAAGGGGCTCTTCGCTCGTGTATTCCATCGCAAGCGTTCCTACCGCGGACCGGACGCCAAAGTAGCCGAGCACTGCGCCGAACACAAGAAGGGCGAAAATCAGCAGGCAGCCAATGCCAACATACTTCGGCCACGGATTGCGTGGCGGCACGGGCGGGGAGCCATAGCCCATCGCAGCAGATTCCTTCCGGTGAGATCTTATCGTAAGTACGAACAGAGCGGCCAAAAGTTCGAGAAGAAGCCGCTCACCACAAGAAGTGCACAGGTCTGCCGCGCGATCGGCACACGCGGGAAATCCGTCATGTGAGAAGGCGGGCGGCGGGTCTCAGGCGATGGTGGTGAGGGAAAGATAGCCGAGCAAACTCCCCAATGCGATCCCGGCCAGCACATCGCTCAAGAAATGCATGCCAAGCACGACGCGCGAGATCGCAATACTGAGGGCGGCAAAGAGAAGCGGGGCAGCAAGAAAGGGATACACAATCGCAATGGGCACGGCAACCGCAAACGCGCTGATGGTGTGGCCGGAGGGGAACGAGAATTGATCCGGGGGCAGTAACGTCGCCCAGCAGTGAGGCTGGATGTAGCAGGGACGCTTCCTCCCGAACGCGCGCTTGAGAAAGAGAAATACAGCAATTCCCAAACTGGACGCAATCGCTGCGGCTCCCACCGCGATGAAACGGCGCTCACCACCGAAAATCAGCAGGATCAAACACAATGAATACCACAACCAACCGTCACCACCGCGCGTGGCCAGGAGCATCCACAGACGAATCCAACGCGGTGCACGCCATGCGTGCATGCGGTTCATCACGCGATGGTCGCCCGCCTCAATGTAGTTCAGAACAAGCTGCCCTACCGACAAAGCCTCACCCTCAATTCCTCATTGACCGGACCCGTTTCACCAACGGAGGATACCTCGCGCTCTCGATGCGGTTTCCCGCAGGTACACAACTCGCGGTTTCCGGCAGCATCCGCGTCGCCTTGCGACCGGATTGAGCGAGTTTCCGTGGCGATTTTCACCCGGCGATCGAAAATCCCGGGGAGATGCGTTGCGTTCCTCACCAGAGCCCGATAGCTTCGATGGAGAGAGTTCCTCACATCTTTCAGTATGCCAAAGATCCATCTCCTCTTTTTCGATGCCGGCGGCGGCCAT
>JADYZL010000427.1 GCA_020853155.1 Bryobacterales bacterium | reverse complement strand
TCCATCTTTGTGCGGCGCTGAACGACGAGCGTGGTGGAAGAATCGATCATCCCCTCATATAGGCCTGCCATCGCCACCGGTACCTTCACCGTAGAGCAGGGGATATACCCGCTGCCGAGTGCCGTGCTCTGGTTCACCATGGAGAGAATGCGTCCGGTATTCGGGTCCGCCACGACAACGGAACCGTTGAGTCGTCCAAGCGCTTCCACTGCGGCCGCGCGCACAACGGGGTCATCCCCTTCCGTAACGTCGCCAATCGTGGAATCCGCGTAAGTCGGTGTCACCCACGGGCTATACCGGGCACGCGCGCGCCGGGAACGGGAGCGGGAAACGGACGCAGTGGACTTTCGCGCCTTACTCGCCGCTGTGGACTTCCGGGCCGTGGTTACTCGCTTTTTCGTGGAAACTGTCCGCTTTGCTACCCGTTTCTTCTTTACCGTGCTCGCTTTCTTCGCGGTGGTCGCGCGTTTCGCGGAACTCGATTTCTTCGCGGAGCTTGCTTTCTTGGCCGTTCCCGCTGGCTGGGCCGCGGGCGCCGCGACATTCCCGGCGAGTGCGAACAGGAGAAGGAGGAGAGCGAATCGGGGAAAAAAGTTCATCATTAAACCATCGGCTGAAGGCAACCGGAACATTACAAAGACGTTCAGGGCTGCGGTGTCCGTATTTTCAACGGAGTGAACGGGTAATGTCAAGGTAAATCGCGCCATGGAAAACCAATTCATAATCCGCGCGAAGTACCACAAGGGAAAAACCCTCGGGATTGAGAAACCGTCTTTCAGGCGGTTCCATTTGAATTTCTAAAGCCAATATATACGAAAATGTTCTCAACGGAAAGCAAGGAATTGCCGCACTGCAACGCGAACAATGCGTCCGCGACGCCAAAAACGGCTACTGATCGTTGGCGGCCGCTTCCCAGCGGACGATCGGTTTGCGGGCCGCGGTCACTTCATCCACCCGCTTCACGCGCGTGCTGTGCGGCGCGTTTCGCACGAGATCCGGGTTCTCCTCCGCCTCTTTGGCGATCGAAGCCATCGCGTCAATGAACAGGTCGAGTTCCTGCTTGCCCTCGGTCTCGGTGGGCTCGATCATCATCGCGCCGGGCACGATGAGCGGAAAACTCGTCGTGTAAGGGTGGAAGCCGTAATCGATGAGCCGCTTGGCGATATCGCCTGTCTTCACACCCAGCTTCGTCTGGATGGCGTCGCTGAAAACCACTTCGTGCAAGCTGCGGTCCTTGTAAGGCAGATCGTAATAAGGCTCGATTCCGGCCCGCAGGTAATTGGCGTTCAGCAGCGCGTCCATGGTGGCGTTGCGGAGATCGCTGCCGTGGGCGAGGATGTAGGCCAGCGCCCGCACGAACACGCCGAAGTTGCCGTAAAAGGCACGCACCTTTCCGATCGATTCTGGCAGGTTATCGTCGTAACGATACGTACCGTCCTTGAGGACGATGCGCGGCGTGGGGAGATACGGCTCGAGCACCCGCTTCACGGCCACCGGCCCCGCACCCGGCCCGCCGCCGCCGTGTGGCGTGGAGAAGGTCTTATGCAAATTGAGGTGCATCACGTCGATGCCGAAATCGCCGGGCCTGGAAACGCCGGCCAGAGCGTTCATGTTGGCTCCGTCCATGTAGACGAGCGATCCGTTATCGTGCAGCAACCGCGTGATCTCGGAAATGTTCTCTTCGAAGAGCCCCAGGGTGTTGGGGTTGGTGATCATGATGCCTGCCACGGAGGGATTCAGCAGGCTGCGGAAGTGCTCCATGTCGACCAAGCCGCGGCTGGTCGATTTGACGTTTACCACCTCATAGCCGCACATGCGGGCGGTAGCTGGATTCGTGCCGTGGGAGGAATCCGGCACCAAAATGGCGCTCCGGGCGTCGCCCCTCGATTCGAGGCATGCCCGCATCAGCAGAATCCCCGTGAACTCGCCGTGCGCTCCGGCAGCCGGTTGCAGCGTCACCGCGTCCATGCCCGTGATTTCCGCCAAATACCGTTCGAGCACGGCCATGATTTCCATCGCACCCTGTGCAAGGGATTCCGGCTGGTAGGGATGTCCCCACGCCAACCCTTCGACGCGGGCCGCCGCCTCATTCACGCGCGGGTTGTACTTCATCGTGCAGGAACCCAGCGGATAGAGCCCCAGATCGATCGCGTAATTCCAGGTGGAAAGCCGCGTGAAATGGCGGATGGTCTCCACCTCACTCACTTCCGGGAATCCCTTCAATTCGCCACGCACGTTCCCGGCGCCAAGCGCGCCCGCCGGATCGACGGAAGGCACATCTAGCGGGGGCAATTGATACCCCTTCTTGCCGGGCGAACTGCGTTCGAAGAGCAGCGGTTCATTCTGTGAAAGGTGCGGAGTGACTTTGCTAACCATCGGAATCTCTAAGCCTCAACTTCAGCCAGCCGGAGTCTCGAAGAGGTCGGAAGCGCGGGAGTGCGCGACCCCACCGCAAGTTTAAGCGGTCGTCTTCGCCAGCAAACTCTCGGGCTGCGCGGCGCACACCCGCTTGAACGAATCCATCTCTTCCCGGCTGCTCATCTCGGTGGCGCACAAAAGCATGGAATCGGCCAGTTCGGGATAGTAGCGGCCCAGTGGAATGCCCCCGATGATCTTTTCGCCGAGCAGAGCCTCGTTGAGCGCCTCGGGCGAGCCGCAGCGCAGGACGAACTCATTGAAGAAGGGGCCGCTGAACCTTCGTTCCAATCCATCCTCCAGATAGTGCGCCTTGGCGAGGTTCTGCATCGCGAGCTCGCGGAGGCCCACCTTGCCGTAGATGGCCATGAAGACCGTCGCCATCAGGGCGATGAGCGCCTGATTCGTGCAGATGTTCGAAGTGGCCTTCTCGCGGCGGATATGCTGCTCCCGCGTCGAAAGCGTCAGGCAGAACGCGCGCTTGCCATCGGCGTCGGTGGTTTGGCCCACGATGCGGCCGGGCAATTGCCGGATGTGCGCCATCTTCGTGGCGACCACGCCCGCGAACGGACCGCCGTAGCTTGGCGAAATTGCGAATGATTGCAGTTCCCCGGCGACGATATCGGCATCTGTGGGGGGTTCGAGCAGGCCAAGCGACACGGCTTCCGTAAACACCGAAACCAGCAGCGCACCGTGCTGATGCGCGAGTGCGGCAGCCGCTTTCGTGTTCTCAACCACGCCAAAGAAATTCGGGCTCTGGATAATCACCGCGGCAACCGATTCATCGAGTTTGCTCTCGAGGTCCACGAGATCGATCTCGCCGCTCTCCAGGTTGAAGCCGAATTCCACCACCGGAAGATCCTGGTGCTTCACGGAACTGCGCAGCACGTCCCGGTACTCCGGGTGAACCCCGCGCGCGACCAGGATCCTGGATCGACGAGTGATGCGCGCGGCCATCAGCGCCGCTTCGGGCACGGCCGTCGAACCGTCGTACATCGAGGCATTGGCCACCTCCATGCCCGTGAGCTGACAGATCATCGTCTGGAACTCGAAGATCGTCATCAGCGTGCCTTGCGAAATCTCGGCCTGGTAGGGCGTATACGAAGTCAGAAACTCGCTGCGGCTCACCACCACATCGGCCAGAACGGGCCGGTAGTGCCGGTATACCCCGCCTCCCAGAAACGACGCATAGCCGTTGGCCATGCGGTCGCCCCGCGCGCGGAAGTAATCCATGATTTCGTATTCGCTCTTGCCCGGCGGGAGTTCGAGAGCCTGCGCCTGCAGCACTTCCGGCGGAAGGTGGGCAATCAAATCGTTCAGGGAGGAAAGCCCGCAGGCTTCGAGCATTTCCGTTCGTTCGCTATCGGATTTCGGCAGGTATCGCAAGGCAGGTCAGCCCTCTATATAACTTTGATAATCTTCGGCGCTCAGCAGGTGCTGAATCTCATCCGGGTGGGTGAGTTTCACCTTCACGAGCCACGCCTCCCCGTGAGGGTCGGAGTTTAGCTTTTCGGGCGACTTGGCCAGCGAATCGTTGATCGCTGTCACCTCGCCGGAGATGGGGGCGTAAAGGTCTGAAACCGCCTTTACGCTTTCTACGGAGCCGAAGGTTTCGCCCTGTGTCATGGTGCTGCCCACCTGGGGCAGATCGACGTAAACGATGTCGCCAAGCTCGCTCTGCGCGTGGTCCGTGATGCCCACGGCGCCTGTATCGCCTTCCACCAGCACCCACTCGTGTTCCTTGGTGTAGCGGAAATTCGCAGGGTAATTGCTCATGACTTCTCCCGTTTATAGAACGGCGTTTTGACGATCCGCGCCTCCACGGGCTGATTGCGGATCTGGATCGCAATCGAACGGCCTTCTTCGGCGATCTCCTCTGGAAGATAGCACAAGCCGATGTTCGTGCCGAGCGTGGGCGAGGGCCCGCCACTCGTTACCCAGCCGGCGGCCACTCCATCGGCGAGCACCGGGTAACCGTCCCGCGCGATGCCGCGGCCCACCATCTCAAATCCCGTCAGTTTGCGCCAGACGCCCTCTTCGAGCTTCTCCACAACCTGGTCCCGGCCCACAAAATTGCCCTTGGCCGTCTTGACAATCCAGTTCAGCCCGGCTTCGGGCGGCAGGATGGAAGCATCGATTTCGTGGCCATAGAGCGGGTATGCGGATTCGAGCCGCAGCGTATTCCGCGCGCCCAGGCCGCAGGGGAGAATTCCGTACGCCTTCCCCTTCTCAAGCAGCAAATCCCAGAGCGCGGAGCTATCGGCGGGTTTCACATAGAGCTCAAAGCCATCCTCGCCCGTATAACCCGTGCGCGCGATGCGCGCGGCAAACCCGGCCACCGCGCCATCCACGAAGTGGTAATAGCGAATATCCGCCAGCGGCGCATCACAGAGTTGCTGAACCAGTTCCAGAGCCCGCGGCCCCTGTACGGCAATCTGCGCGTAATTCGCGCTCGTGAACGTCACAGCCGCCTGAAAGCGCCGCCGGCCGTGCGAATCAAGCGAATGAGTGACGATGTGTGCGAAATCCTTATCCTGGTTGGATGCGTTCACGCAGAGAAAATAGTGGTCTTCGCGAACCCGGTGTACCAGAATGTCGTCGACGAAGCCGCCATGGGCATAGAGCAGCCCGGAATACTGGGCTTGGCCGTCCTTCAGCTTCGCAGCATCGTTCGTGGTGACGTAGTTCACCAGCGCCAGCGCCTCGGGGCCGTCGATCTCGATCTCCCCCATGTGGCTCACGTCGAACAATCCGACGCGTTCACGGACCGCCTTGTGCTCTTCGAGAATGCTCGAATACTGCACCGGCATATCCCAGCCGCCGAAGTCGATGGTCTTCGCGCCTAGCGCTTGATGACGCTCGAAAAGTGGAGTTCGTTGGAGAGTGGAGACCGCAGCCATGGCCAAGCCGAATGTAGCAAGTGCCGCGCGCGAGTGTCAATCGAGCATGCCGCCCCAGAGCGAATGGGGCGTGGCTCGCCGATTACGGCTCCAAGGTCAACCGTTCACATACCGGTCGAAAATCAGCCGGCCGATTGCCGCCAGTGCTGCTTCCCGTTCGGCCATGGAGCCCCTTGCCCTTCGCAGGAATGCAGCAATCAGCAGTGTCCCTTTCCCTTCCGGGAGTCTCAGGATTCCTACGTCGTTGGTGGCGCCCGTGATGCCGTCCGTCGTGTCCGAGGTGCCGGTTCGATGCGCGAAATCGATACTTTCCGGGAGCTCTCCTCGAAGGCGCCGGTTGCCCGTCTTGCACGCGCTCATATGCCCTACCAGGCGCTTCGTGGAGATGGCGCTCAGCGCTTCCCCCGCATGGATTTTACCCAGCAGCGCCAGCATCGCCTCCGGCGTAGCCGTATCGCGCGGATCGCTCAAGAACGCGGCGAGCGCGGCTGTCCGCTGGGAAGGCGTGGCTGTGTCGTAGCGTCTGCGCAACTCCACCAGCGTCCAGCCCTCGGCTGGCTCCGTCGACGGAACTCCCACAAAATCGAGTAGTAGTTCCGATTCCTGCCGGTCCACGCGGATGGCTCCGACGCCGAGCGCCGCCATCCGCGCCGTCACCGCCGGGGAGCCCACCACGCGGAGCAATGCGTCGCTAGTGGCGTTGTCGCTCTCTTCGAGCGTGCGTTCCAGCAACTGCCGCACCGTGAAATCGTAACCCTCCGTTCCCACCAGCTTTGAAAGCGAATCCGTGCCCAAACCCATGCGCAGCCCGGAGGGCAGGATGCGCACCGTCTTCACGAGCGTCAACTCGCCGCGATCCACCAGATCAAGAACCGTCAGCGCGATGGGCAATTTGTAGACGCTGGCCATCGGGAACCGTTCGCCGCCCCGGATCAGCATGCGCTCACCCGATTCGAGATGCAGCGAACCGAAGCCGAGTTCCCCGCCGAGTGGCTGCACGATGCTTTCGAGCCGCTTCGTGAACGTTTCGTCCGCGCGCGTGGGCTGGGCCGCGCCGGTGGCGAGACAGAACGCCGCGCCGGCCGTCCTCAGCCAGTCGCGCCGGTGCAGTGCGCCCGAAGAAAACTCCATGCCCTCCATCATAAGGAACGCGAGCTCCGGCATTCTACCCGAGAGCATGGTCGAGCTTGTAAGCCGCGCTGATCAATCCGAGGTGCGTGAAGGCCTGCGGAAAATTGCCCAGTGCCTCTCCGCTTGGGCCGATCTGCTCCGCATACAGTCCCAGGTGGTTGGCGTAGGTGAGCATTTTCTCGAAGTTCAGCCGGGCCTCTTCGACGCGGTTCGCGCGTGTCAGAGCCTCCACCAGCCAGAAGCTGCACATGCTGAAAGTGCCCTCCCTTCCGCTCAATCCGTCTCCCGCGCCCTTGCCGATTGCATAGCGATGCACCAGGCTGCCGAAACCCAATTCGTCCATGATGCGGTCGATTGTCCCCAGCATTCGCGGATCTCTGGGAGAGCAGTAATACACGAGCGGCATCATGAGGCAGGCCGCGTCCATGGCATCGGACCCGGCATATTGCACGAATGCGCCGATAGAGGCGTTGTAGCCCTTGTCCATGATCCAGCGGTAGATCCGGTCGTGCTCGCCCAGCACGCGGGCACGGTCGATCGGCAATCCGTATTTCTGCGCCATCCGCAGAGCCCGGTCGAGGGCCACCCAGCATTGGAGCTTGGAGTAGACGAACTGCTGCTGCCCGCCGCGAACCTCCCAGATCCCATCGTCCGGCCGATCCCAGTTATCGATGACGAAATCAAGCATCCGCAACACCTGCAGCCAGAGTTCGTACGAGATCCGGGTGTGGTGCTTGTCGAAGAGATAAATCGAATCGATGAGCGCCCCGTAGATATCGAGTTGAAACTGCGTTGCCGCCAGATTGCCCACGCGTACCGGCTGCGAGTTCATATACCCCTTCAGGTGTTCCAGGTGCTCTTCGGGTATGTGATGGCGCCCGTCGATGCCATAAAGTACTTGCAGCGGTCCGTTCGCGTGCTCTTCTTCTCCCATGCGCTTAGCGAGCCAATGCATGAAGTCCTCTGCTTCCTGAGTGAAGCCGAGAGTCAGGAATGCATAGACCGTGAACGCGGCATCGCGAATCCACGTGTAGCGATAATCCCAGTTGCGCTCGCCCCCGATTTCTTCGGGCAAACTGCACGTGGCGGCGGCGACAATTGCGCCCGTCGGCTTGTATGTGAGGAGCTTCAGCACCAGCGCGGAACGTTCCACCATGGATCGCCACCGGCCCCGGTAGTTGCATTTCGAAAGCCACGCCCTCCAGTAATCGATCGTATGGAGCAGTTCATCCTCCGGCTCCAGCGGGGCTTCCGTGAACCGGTTATTGCCATCCTCCTGCTGGCGAAGAACGAATGTGGCGGTATCTCCCTCCGTGAGCGTGAACGAGGCCCGCACTCTCTCGCCTTCAATCCGGAACGCAATGGGTATTGGAGTTTCACCGGTGCGCGCGCTGGAGATCGCGGGGTCGACGGATGTTGCGCAAAACAGCGCCAATCGCTGCGACGCACATTCAAAGAGCATGCCATCGGTAAGCGGCTTCACGGCGTGCCGCTCCCGCGCATAGTCAAATGCCGGTGCGCATTCCAGTTCAAACGTCATGCTGCCCCGGACCGCCTTGACGATCCGAATAATCTGGTGGCGCATCGGCACGGCGCGGCGTGTGCGCGCCGGCATGGGCATGAAGTCCGTGACCTCGCCGAGCGCCATATCTCCGAAATAGCGCGTGAGCAGGACGTTGGTTTCAGGCAGATACATCTGCTTGCTGCGCTTCGCCTCCGCGGAATGGATCCGGTAGAAGCCGCCGATATCTTCATCGAGGATGCGGGCGAAGACGCTGGGGGAATCGAAATCCGGCAAACAGCACCAGTCGATCGAGCCGTTCTGGCCGACAAGCGCCGCGGTATGCAGGTCTCCGATCACTCCGTAAGATTCGATGGGTAGGTAGGGCATAGGTAATGGATTGCCGCCGGGCGAATGGAGTTCCAGTCATTGTGCGCATGGGCTCAGTTCCCCCTGGTTCCGCAAAAGCGGCTTAACCCGTCTGCGGAGAAAAACTGCCGGCGTCTTGATCAGGAGCTTCCGGGCGGCGCCATTGTTTCGCTTGTGGCCACGCAGATCCAGTGCGGCAGAACGCTTACCGGAACGGCAGACGCCGCAGCGCATCGCCCGTGATCTCGGCTTCGGGGTTGAACTCAGGGCCGGTGGCGTAGCGAAGCAGCCGGTCAAAGAGATACAGGGCTTCCGGGTACGCTTCGTCCAAATGGTCCCGCAGGCGCAGCGTTGTGATCAGCAGTCGCCCCTTGCCCACCTTCAGCTCAACGACGTAGCCGGTCTTCGACAACGGTTTTTGTTTGGCGAGGAAGGAAGCCGTGGTGCGAATTCCCCCGGCAATGGGGACAATCGATTGCGGCCAGCGGTCCAATGGAAGGTTCCACGCGCCCTCGAGGAGGTTGAAGAACTGTAAGTCGCAGTAGCCATCGTGCGGGAAACCCTCGAGCGCGGGGTGATTCCGCAGCAACGTTCCTTGTGCGCCGCCGGATGGGGGCAGGAACGTCGCATCGCCGCCTGCTTCGAACTGTTCCCGCCCGGCCATCAACCAGACGCGGCCCCCGGCTTCGAGCTGTTGCAGCGCCTTTGCATCGAGCTTCGATGTGATCAGCAGCGACGAAGCCTCCACCCGCTCGCCGGCAGGCTGGATCGTGGGGTAGAGCCTCTGGATGCCGGCCCATCGGACATCGGATACCACCGCGCCTTCGGCTGGCTCCGCGCGATTCCCACGTGGGAAGGCCCATAGATTCCAGCGGTTCGTGAATCGCGCCTTCCCCACCGTGGTCTCGAGAACGAGTTCGAGCTTTCTTGCGCGATCGAGTTGCAGCGGTTCCAATACGATCCCGCCGATACGTTTCACGGAGCCCACCGGTGCATCGACGCCGGTCAAGACGCCGCTGCTCAACGCACGGCCTTCCGCGCTCAAGGTCCACCGGGCCTGGCCGCCGGTGATATCCTCGCCCCCATAGTTCGAAATCGAAACCTGGATGCGTTTGGGAGTATCGCTCCACATCGTGCGGTCGTCGATGCCCGGCTCGATCATCAGTAGGACGCCGCTGTTCAACTCACGGCCCGCTTCGGGGCTCACGCTCTTCGGTTGCCAGAAGTAGTCGAACCAACCTTCTTCCCAGGAATCGCCTTCCCCCGTGCCGCCGGGGTAATCCACGATCAGCCAGTAATGGTAGCCCGTGAACTCCGGCATCCGGCGGGCGCGCTCGATCTGGAACTTCCGGCCCACCTGTTGCAACAGTTGAGAGTTGTGCACAAGGGTGGGATATTCCCCCATCAGATGGTTCTTCTCCACCCAAGCCTTCTTCTCTGTTAGCCATGCTGGATTCATCAACCCGGTGAACTTCTCCGTCAATGAGATGTCAGGCAACGAACAGTAGTAGTTTCCAAATTCGTGCCGCACGGCGGGCACGTCTCCGGGTGGATTGCGGAAGACGCTCACCATATCCGTCGGCCTCATCACATAGCCGTCATTCGAGAGAATCACCCGCGTTGGGTCGATCGACTTCGCAAGACGGTAGAAGCTCTCAATCGTGTCGAGGAACTCCTTCCTCTCCGCATCGGAGGAGAGCCACGTCAGATCGAATTCATTCCCGAAGGCCAGAGAAAGAAAGGAGGGGTGATTGCGATGCACGCGCAGCACCCGTTCCAGTTCTTTGCGGAGGAACTCGCGATGCGGTAGAACATACATCGTATAGGCGGCGGGCAATTCGGCCATCACCAGGATGCCCGCTTCGTCGGCGGCCTCAAAGTACTCGCGCACCGGAGTCATGGAATGGAATCGCACACCGTTGAATCCGTATGCGCGCGCTTTTCGCAACCGTTCAAGATGCACCTCCTTGGAAGCCGCCGGGACTCCGTTGATCACTTCGATGTTGTCGTCTCCGAACCCCCGCAGGTAGAAGGGCTTTCCGTTGAGCAGAAGTTCCCGTCCGCGCGTGGTGATCTCACGAACTCCGAAGCGCTCATGGATGCGATCCCGTTCGCGCCCTGCGGAAATCAAGCGAACCGTGGCGTTGTAGAGTTGCGGTGTGTCGGGAGACCACAGCACGGCGCCGGGCATTTCGAGATTCACTTCCGCGGAACCTTCCGCGCCGGGGCGGACCGTGATCTCCGCGTAACCGCGATAGGGCCCGGCCTCCACTTCGATTCGCGCAGGATGGGCCGCTCCGGTCTCCTCGTTGTGTACAGCAATTTGAAATCGCGCGCGCGGCCCCTGAATCTCCGGGTGGATGGCCACTTCGCCAATCCAGGTTCGCGGCATCGCCTCCAACTCGACATTCCCGTAGATGCCGCCCCAGTTGCCGATGTAGTTGATCATCCCCGTCGGGTCGTTGGCCTTCTGCTTATCGGGCGAGGTCTCGATAGCCGCCGCCGTGTTGTCCACCAGAAACACAAAGGTATTCGTCGCGCCCGCCCGGACCCACTTCGAAACATCCAGGGAGAACGGCGTGCTGAACCCATCGTGCGTCCCCGCGTTCTGGCCGTTCACAAAGAAGGTCCCCCGCCGGAGCACCCCACCTATGCGCAGGGCAACCACCCTATCCTTCCAATCCGCGGGTATGGGGACATCACGGCGATACCATGCCTTTCCGGAATAATGGTGACGCAGCACTCCGGAAGGTTCTCCAAACCCCTGTGCCTGCCATGCGCCCGGTACCTGTATCTTTTCCGGAAAAGGTTGCCGGCCGGAACTCCATCCGGCTGTTTCCCCGAGCGAACCGGGGTCCAGTTGAAACGCCCACTCGCCATTGAGGTCGATTCTCGCGCGCTCTTGAGCCGGCAGCGAGCAAACCAGGAATCCCACGTGCAACAAGCCCAGGGCGAACAGGAAAACCAGCCGTTTGGTGTTCATTCCGCAAACCTATCACGCGGAGAGCAACGGCTCGCACGCCGGAATTCGGCGGCGGGGGATACTTTCCGATATGCCGGAAGTCAGCCGTGCGGGGCTTCGAGACAAATCGAAGGTCTCCAGTACAATGGCTCCAGATGCTGATCAAGCTCTCCTACAACCTCTCGGAGCACACGCCGTTCTACGCATCTCTTCCCAAGCCGCAACTCAGGCAAATCTACGATCTCGAGAAGGGCGATGCGTGCAACTCGTTCTATCTCACGACTAGCAATCATTGCGGCACGCATGTGGATGCGCCGCGCCACTTTAATCCCCAAGGCCGCTCCATCACGGATTACGACCTTGCGGAGTTCGTCTTTGACCGGCCCACCGTTGCCGATATGCCGCTGCGAGATCGGGAACTTGTCACTCCGTCCCATCTCGAACCTGCCCTGGCGCAAGTGCCGCCAACGGCGAACATGCTTCTGCTTCGGACCGGGTTCGGCGCTCATCGCGAGGACGAGCGCCGTTACATCGATCAGGGCCCTGGCTTCGGTCCCGAGGCCGCCGAGTTTCTGATGTCCCGCTTCCCCAGTCTGCGCGCGATCGCCATGGATTTCCCTTCGGTATCCGCCTTGGCGCACGAGGAGGCCGGGGCGGAAGCGCATCGTGTATTCCTGGGCTGTGGCGCCTATTCCAAGCGGCCCATCCTGCTGGTGGAAGACGCCAACCTCCCGGAGGGGTTGCCTCCGCTCAAGCGTGTCTTCATCATGCCGTGGCTGGTTGACGGCCTGGATAGCGCGCCTTGCACGATGTACGCGGAGGTGGGCGAACATGCATAACGAACCCGCCGTCATCTACGATTTCTCGACGATTGACTTCGAAACGCCCGGCAAGCGGCACTACCGGCTAGCCTTCCATCTGGATTCCGCATGGGGGTATTCGTTGGCGCCGCTCACCGTCGTGCGCGGCGCTGCCGGCGAAGCACCCGGAATCGCGGTCATCGGCGGCACGCACGGGAATGAGTATGAAGGCCAAGTGGCCGTGAAGCGGCTATGCCAGGACCTCGACGCGGAAGCCATGTCCGGGCTGGTGATCCTCATTCCTCAACTAAGCGAGAGCGCTTGCCGCGCCGGCACACGCGTTTCACCGCTCGATGGGGTGAACATGAACCGCGCGGTCCCCGGCAACGCGCACGGCACTGTCTCCTACCGCATCTCCAATTTCGTGAAGACCCAGATCTTCCCGCGTGTGCGTGTGGTGGTGGACATTCATTCGGGCGGACGCGAAGCGGTGTTCCCTTTATGCACTTCGTTCCACCGCCTGCCCGATCCCGCTCAGTTCGCCGAGATCGCGCGCGCGGCCCGTCTATTCGGCACGCCGTTTCTGTTCGTGTATTCGCGGCAGATGGCCTCGGGCCTCTTGACGGATGAAGCCGAAGACGAGGGCAAGATCGCCATCGGCGGCGAGTTCGGGTCCGGGGAAACCGTTAATCCCACCGGCGTGCTCCATGCCTATGAAGGCTCGCTGAACCTCATGCGCCACTATGGCCTGCTGCCTGGTGAGGTTCGGAGCATCGGCGCGGCAAACCAGCGCCAGAGACTGATTCAGGCGCCTCATCTCAAAGACTACCGGCCCTGCCCGCGCGACGGAGTTTGGGAACCCCTCGCCGCTCCAGGCGCAGACTTGGCCGAGGGCGAGTTGATCGGCCGGCTGCACGACTTCTCCGACCATTCGAGCGCGCCTTTAGAGATTCGCGCGCACCGCGCCGGCGTACTGATCGCCTGTTACGCCGCGGCCGTCTGCCCCAAGGGCCTGACGCTGTTTGTCATTGGAGAGGAGACGGAGTTCCCGGCATGAAGATCACCGCCGTCGAAGTACTCGTGCTGAAGTCGCCAGGGCTATACCGCTCGCCGGATGCGGACGAAGAAGCCATCGGCCCCACGTACATGGGGCTTGTGAAGGTGACAACCGATGCCGGCATTGTGGGCTATTCCGACATGGAAACCTCCGCGCCCGTGGCCAAGGCCGCCGTGGAGGCGCCCCGCTGGAGTGAGCCGGGCATGGAGTGCTTCGATGGCCTCGCTTCGCTGCTGATCGGGGAGAACCCGCTGGAGGTGGAGCGCCTATGGTACAAGATGTACCGCGGCTCCATCTACTATGGCCGTCGCGGTGTAGCCATCCAGGCCATCTCCGCGATCGATATCGCGCTCTGGGATATCTGCGGCAAGTTCTACCATCAACCGGTCTGCGTGCTGATGGGAGCCCGATGGCATGAGAAGATCCGCGCCTACGCGAGCACTCTCTTCCGGCCTGCGCCGGAGGCCATGCGTCTGGCTACGCAGCGCTACCTCGATCTGGGCTTCACCGCCATCAAATTCGGTTGGGGCGTCTTCGGAGAGGACCCACTGCAGGATGTCAAGCTCGTGGAGGCCGCGCGCCTGGCCATGGGGGAGCGCAACGATCTGCTGATCGACACGGGGTGGTTCGTCGAGCGCTCGCCCAAGCAAGCGATTCAAGTCGTGCAATCGCTCGAACCCTATCACCCCTTTTTTATTGAAGAGATCCTGCATCCGGAGGATTACGATGGCTACCGGCGCGTGGCGGAAGCCGTCTCCACGCCGATTGCCTGTGGCGAGCAGGAGGCCACCGAATGGGGCTTTCGCGATCTAATCGAACGCGCGCGCGTCGACATTCTGCAGCCCGACCTCACGCGATGCGGCGGCCTCACGGTAGCGCGAAAGATCGTTCATATGGCAGAGCGCGCGAACGTCCTCGTGATTCCCCACTCCTGGTCTTCAGATCTGCTCACCGCCGCATCGCTGCATCTCAATGCGTTTCAGCGGAGGGCTGTGCTAACCGAGTTCAACACCGCGAGCGGCCCGCTCAGCCGGGACCTGTGCAGGAATCCCATCCGGCTGGAGGATGGCTGCCTCGCGGTTCCGTCCGGCCCGGGGCTTGGAGTGGAAGTGAACGAAGAAACAATCGCGAAGTATCGGATTGCGTAGCATTCGCGGGCGGCAATACGCTCCCAAGCGCGGCGGCGAAATCCCCGTCAGTCCAACCCGAGCAGGCCAAGCGTATCCCGGTGGATGAGGTCCTCGATCGCCTTCTCCGGGATGCGCGGCAGATTCGTGTTCTCCGTCATGCGGTTCACGTCGCGGAGTTTGTCCATGGTCTGTTGGGGTGTCGTGAACGGGTAATCAGAACCCAGCAGCAGCCGGTCGAGCACGCCATACTCCATCGCCGTCACCAGAGCGTTATAGAACTGCCAGGGCCGGTAGAACAGCGCGGAGATATCGGCGTACATGTTGCGGTTCTTGCGGATCAACACCATGGTCTCGGCGATCCACGGGTGCCCCATGTGCGCGATCACCGTGATCAGCTTCGGAAACTCAAGCGCCAGCGGTTGGAGTTGAATCGGGTTGGCGATCTCCAGCGAAACGTTCGCGCAGAAGGTAGTTCCCTGGTGAATTAACATGGGGATGCGCAGTTCCTCGGCGAGCTTCATCAAGCGGCGGAAACGGGAATCCGTGGGCGCCACGTTCTGATAAATGGGCCCCATCTTCAGGCCGCGCAGATGCAAGCCCTGCACTGCAAAATCCAACTGCTCGACCGCATCGGGATCCTGCGGATCCACGGAGCAAAATCCGATCAGCTTTTCAGGGTGCCGCCCCACATATTCCGCAACGTACTCGTTGGGCACCAGCACCCCGACGTGTCTCGCCCGGAATCCGAGCACAATCGCGCGGTCGACCGGTTGCATGGCTTCCCAGTGCGCATCGAGGTTGACGTGGATATCCTTGTACCCCGCGCCCGCCGTCACCTTCGCATCGTGGACAAACGCCTCGCCAATATGGCACGGGCATTCCCAGACGTGGGTGTGGACATCGACGATCATCAGAGGACCTTATGCTTATCGTAAACCTGCCGCAGCAGCAATCCGCTCATCAACTCGGCGCGGCTGTGGTCCTCGCGCTCGACCTTGTCCGTCGCGAGTTGAACGGTCTCGTCCACGATGGCGGCAGGCACCACGATAACACCGTCATAATCCGCCACCACCAGATCGCCCGGCGTGACGAGTACGCCCTGGCACTCCACGGGCACGTTGAAGTCGATCACGAGTCCGCGCCCTCGCGAATCCACGGGTTTGATGCCCGTGGCGAATACGGGAAATCCAAGAGCCTGGATCTTCCTCACGTCCCGCACCAGGCCATCGATCACTGCGCCGCGCGCGCCACGGCTCATCGCTGCCGTCGACAGAAGTTCTCCCCACGGCGCGTTGCGCTTCGAGTCTCCGGTCGACACAACCGCGATCTCGCCGGGCAGGATGCTGTCCACGGCTTCAATCTCGATATCGTAAGGATTCTCCTGAATGTGATAGACGTCTACGCACAGTATCGTGCGCGCCCACCCGGCAAAGACGGCATCCGGCATCAACGGCCGGATCGTCTCCCGCATCGCCTGGTCTCGATAGCCCAGTTCATCGAGCGAATCCGATAGCACCGCTGTGTACAGGTTCTTCTCGATATGCTCGAATAGCTGTAAGTCCGCGTCCTGGATCGCCCTGCCAGAAGCGCGTTGATTGCCCTGTTGTTTATTCACCAAGCTGCACCTTCCTTGGCCGCTAGGCGATGCTGAGCATCACCAGCGACACGATTCCGAGTCCGACGCCACAGAGTCCGTATGGCCCGATCTTCTCCTTGAAGAACAGGATGCCCGCGGCGGCCACCATGAACAGGGACCCGCCTGTAGTCAATGGAAACGCGATATGCCCCGGCACGGCGTGCGAAAGGGCCAGCGCGGTGAAGCTCTGCCCCGCGAAACTGCACCCACCCATCGCCGCCCCGAGCAACACTTCCCGGCCGTTCACTCCGGCGCGCCGCGCAATTAGCGCCGCCAGCGCAAACACCACGCCGCCGAGGTACCAGTAGAAGAGATATTGGGATTGATCGGAAGCCAGCCCTCGTTCCGTCAACACCTTGAGACCGAATGGGCCAAGCCCGTTCGCCACGAACGACACGAGCATCAATTGCATCCACAGCTTCGACCTATCCATGCCGGCGCTCCGCATCCAATTTGTCCTTCCACATCAGCAGCATCGACACCGGAATCAGGCACAGTGCGAGGCCGCGCTGCCAGCCGACGGGTTCGTGATAAATCAGGATGGAGGCGAGGGTCGGGATCCCGGAAGACAGGTTGATAGCGAGCCAACTGGTGGCGATATCGCCATAGCGGATCCCTGCCTGGAACGCCAAAATCGCAATCGACGCACAGATGCCGAAGGGCACCGCCAGGATCGGCACGTCCGCCGCCGCCTGCCAGCTCTGTCTCTGTAGCAGCATCGTGGCCACAACGAAGACGAGCGACCAGCAATAGAGCAGGGCATTCACTTGCGCGGGGCGGCAATCCCACGTATCCGCAAGCTTATGAAAAATGCCCAGGCCGCCGAAGCCGATCAGCCCAAACAAAGTGTAGAGATAGCCTTCGGTCATCGTGCGGCCACCTGGAACAGCCAAAGCGAAATGTGCATGTCACGGGGCATCCCATTCTCTCGCGTCAATAACTGGCAATGATCGAATAGCTACTCTCGCTGGGCGACGGGATCTGCACGCATTCCTTGGCCGCGTCGAAATCCGTCCAATTCTTTCCATTCACGGTCACACCCCGGATCTTGCTTCCGGCCGGATGACGGAATCGAACCAGCAGCGACTTCGGGCGCGGC
>JADYZL010000426.1 GCA_020853155.1 Bryobacterales bacterium | reverse complement strand
TTGATCGAAACGTTTAACGCCTGGCTGCGGCCCCACTTTCCCGAGGCGCACGATTCCGCTTCCGGGGCCGTGGCCTATGCGGATGCGTATCCCGACCCCGCCGAGACGGATGCCCGCGTGGACCGCATCCAGTGCCATGCCTTTTTGAGCGACTCGCTGGAACCGGAAGCCGAGTGGATCGCGGCGGAAATTGCACGGTTGCGGCGGAACGAACCGGACCCCGCGAAGCCGCGCAAGATCGGCGTCCTCTTCCGCAAAGGCGCGAACGCCAACGTCGTGGGCCGCGCACTTAGCGCAATCGGCCAGCGGTTCCAGGCAATCGATGTGGAGCCGCTCGGCAGCCTGCCGGTGGTTCAGGATCTGCGTGCGATGTGGAATGCGATCGAAAGCCCGGAGAACCGCCTAGCCTGGCTCAGCGTGTTGCGCGCGCCTTGGAACGCGCTGACGCTCGCCGAACTCGAATCGCTCACCCGATTGGCGAAGGGCACGGCGAAAGTCACTGCGACTCTCTGGAGCGTGCTGCGCGAGGGGGCAATCGATTGCGAACTGAGCGGCGAGGCGCGGATGCGGCTCCGCAGAACATCGGCCCTGTTCGAGGAGGCAATGGAGTGGCGAGGCCGGTTGCCCGCCGCCGCGTTGCTGCAATCACTCTGGCGGCGATGCGGCGCGGAGCGCTACTACGCGGATGCACGTTCGCAGATGGCCGCCAGACAGTTTCTGCGCTTGCTCAACGAACTCGACGAAGCCGATCAGTTGAAGGATACCGAAGCGCTTGAAGAAGCGCTTTCCCGGCTCTATGCGCCGCCGGACCCGTTGGCTCCGGACACCCTGCAATTGCTCACCATTCATAAAGCAAAAGGCCTTGAGTTCGATGTGGTCTTCGTGCCCTATCTCAACGCCGGGCGTGGCAGGGGTGAGACGCCGCCACTTTCCTGGGAAGAAGTGCCAATCGACGTCGACGATGGAGCGGGCGAGCCCACGGAAGCGCTGGTGATCGCCGCCCGGCATGCGATTGGAGAACCGCGCTCCCCCATTAGCGCAATGCTTCATGAGCGGCGCGGCATCCGCGAAGAGCATGAGCGGCTGCGTGTGCTCTACGTTGCGCTTACACGCGCCAAGGAAGAGCTGCATCTGCTCGCCACCATCGACCCGAAGACAGCCGCCACCGTTGACGAGTTGCAACCGAAGCGAAACTCCTACCTCGGCAGACTATGGCCGCAATTCGAAGGCGAGTTCGCCAAGGCGTGGGATGCGTGGTCTGCGGAAACGCATGCCGCAGTGGAAGCAGCCGCGCAGTATCCGATGATGCGGAGACTGGCTGCCGCGGAGCTGCCGGAACTGCCCGCGGAACGCAGGCGCGAAGCCGCCGCTACCGCGAGCGTGGGACGAGCCCCGCATTCATCCGGCGCGTTTGAAACTGCCGAGACTGCGGCTGGAACCGTGTTTCACCGGTTCATGGAACGCGCCGGCTCGCGTGAGGCGCTGTTGCGGGCTGCCGCTAACCGCGAGGGCCTTCTGCCGCTCGTGCTTGGCGAATTGCAGAGTCTGTTACCCGCCGAACCGGGGATGGAAGACATCGCCGGGCGCGTGCTCGATGCGCTGGAGGCAACCGCGCAATCGTCCATTGGCGAGTGGGTGTTTCATCCAGAACATCGGGAAATGAGAATCGAACAGGCTATTGGCTTTTTCGAGGATCGGAAATGGAAGACCGCTCGGATCGACAGGCTGTTTCGCGACGCGGCCGGAGCCATGCATGTGGTCGATTTCAAACTGGTGGAAGCGGCGGTGGAGGAGCCGGCGCGCTTTCTTCGAGAGCAGCGCGCCGTGTATGAAGCACAGGTGGAGCGCTACGCCCGCCTGTTGCAACGCGAGCGCGCGGAGCCAGTGACGGTGACGCTCTATTTCCCTCTGCAAGACCTGCGGGAGCAGTGGACCGTGGCTCCGCTCACGCAAACCGCCTAGAATCCGCTGGGCTGCGGCGCGGAGCCAAGCCGCGCCGTCGTCTGGCGGCCTTCGCTTTCGTTGTAGAGCCAGATGAAGAGGGGCGCGCGCGGGCTGGGAGCGGGCCACGGCAGGGCGATGCGCAGTTGCTGCTTGCGGCTGTCTCCGTCGCGCGGGCGCGGAACCGCCGTGACCGGAACGCCATCGCTCGCGTTCCACCCGACGCGCGCGATCGCCTCCAGATCCTCCCCGGTGATCGAGCCCGCGAACTGGTTCTCTCCCACGAGTTCATCGCTCAGCGACATCGCTTCAATTCGCGGGAGACGCACCACGCGCCCGAGCGTCGATGGGCTGGATTCGCCGTTGGCCGTGCGTACGCGAGCCAGCACTTCGCAACCGTTCTGGCCGATTCGGCCCGGGTCGAACGTGAGATAGAGGCTCTCCGGGTTTGAGGCTTGCAAGCGCGCATCGCTTTGGCTTTCCCCCGCCCGCAAAGAGAGCGCCTCCGCTTGCGCGGGGGCATTGGCGCAGGCGAGAAGCAACGTCTGCCGCGGGCTTCCGTGCCGGACGTCGATCAGCGCGGTGACGAGCGAACCCAGCGCCAGTTCCCCCTCGCGAAGCGCAACGCCGCTCTCCTGCTGGTAGGCGATGCGGCTCTTTGCAATGACGGGAAGCGGGCCCAGCACTTCCACCGCGCCCCCCACCGTCAGCATTTCCGGGCGATCCTTGAGCTTGATGCGCAGATCGAGACGGGAGCCCTCCTTGACCCCGTCACTGACGGTCCCATCGAACGCCGCCTCGCCGGCGTTGGCGGTGGAACGCTCCCAGGCGACACCCGGCGTCTCCACGCTATCGATCAACTCCAGATGTGTGCCTTGCAGCACCACACGCTGCTTCACGGAACCCCGGTTCAGCCGCAAGGGGAGACCGCTGAGGGAGGGCGGCTCCGGCATCACCGGCACTTCCACGGAAAGCTCCTTGCCCCCGGTCTGCTTCAGCGTCAGGCGATATTCGCCCCGCCGCAATGGCTCTCCATCCAGCAGAACAAAGAGATGAGATGCATCCGCGCCCGCCGTCCCGGCCATCCGGAAGGGAACCGTGCGCGGCTTGGCGTAGGGGTCGTCCTTGCGGACAAGGGCGGCTTGTTCCACGAAGCGGAAGTTCGCACCTTCGAGCTCCAACTCGACATTGGCGGCACGGTCGACGAGTCTTCCGCGCGCGCTTGCGGCAATCCGTGCGACGGAACCTTCCGGCACGCGATACACGTGGATGGACCCATTCGGGCGAAGCGCCGTCCAATCCCAACGCCCCGCCAGTTTGTACTCTCCCTCTTCCATGCCGGCGGGCGGAGTAAAACGCAGCGCGCCCGCGTTGACATCGGGCGTCACCTCAACTGGATACTCCTCGCGGCCATCGGTCGAAACCAGCTTCCAATCCTGCGTGCGGTTCACGAATCTCCACAGCTTCGCGTCGGAAAGGGTTACCGGCACGGTGGAAGGCAATCCCGCGCCCAGTTGGCTTTGCTGCTTGAGCGTGATGCCGGGCGCCGCGCTATCGGGAATGCGGGAGGCCCACAGGTAGCCGATCCGCGTGCGCGAACGCCGTTCCGTTTCCTTGCTGCACAGCGTCATGCGCTGCTCCGCGCCCGTTTGCATCAAGGCGGAGCGGAACTCCGAACCGGGGAACAGCATGCCGCGCAGATTCAGAAACAGCGCCGCCCCGCCTGCGTAAAGCGCCACCTGATTTCCCCAGAAGAGGCCAGCCACGGAGGCCGCCAGCCCGGCCGATTGTTGCAAGCGCTGCGAAGGGTTCGGGGCCAGCGGATCGTAGGTGGTGAGCGCCGGGTTCAACGCGCGCATCAGCGTCATCGCTTGCTCGCTGGTGGGCGATTCCCGGTTGATGGGCGACATGGAAGTTCCGTAGCGCGAGGCGACTCCCGAGAGCGCCGCATCGAGCGATTCCGCCGGGCGCGGCTGCCTTTCGGCCTCCGCCAGCACGTTGATCAAATCCTCGACGCGCTGGTTCTGCTCCGCATAGTCCGCCAATTGCCGGATGAGCGACGTATCCTTCTTGAGCAGCGCGTTCACTTTGCCTTCGCTGAACCCCTGCGGGCCGAACACCATCGCGACTAGTTCGGTGCGAAAAGGCACGTCCCACTCGGCCACCTTATCCGCGGGCATCGCGTCCAGAATCTCCAGCCGCTGCGTGCTGACACCCTTGCGGGATTCGGCGAGGATCAGCGTGACGCGAGCGTCGTCCGGATCATTGCCCGGAATCGAAATTGGCTGGTACTGAATCTTCATCCCCGGCTCAAGCTGGTTCACCTCCCGCAGCGGATACGGGGCAAAGCCCTCCGGTTTGGCGTAAAGCTTGAACGTGGCGACGGGCGTGGAACCGGAACAACCGTTCTTCGACTGCGCGGTGGCCCGGGGCAAGGGGAGAATCGCCAGCAGCAGGATGGGGACGAGGCACGCACGCATAAGCACTACGGTGAGACGAGGCCCGTGCAACAACGGTTCCAGCGTGCGTCTCCCTCCGGCCTTGCTGATCGCGTTTCCACGCATGGACTCCCCCCTGCCCGCACAGTCCGCGCGCTCAGGCGGAAAACATCCTGCGCACATTCACGAGGCCCTGGTTCGAATCCGCGAGTTGCCGCGCCACCATTTGTTCCTTCGTCAGTTGAGGCAGCGGAGGCTGCGCGTTCCCCTTTTCGGCCAGTGCATAAAAGCGCATGAACTCGTTCGCCGGCACGTCTTCGTATCCCTTCCAGAACTCGGGGCGTTTCACCTTGAGATCGTTGTGCCGTACCGTGATGGTCTCCAATAGCACTGAGGCATTCGGGCACCGTTCGAGCAGGGCGTTCAAGACTCCTCGAATTCCCACATTGCCCTCGCCAAACACCACCCAGCGCGCGGCCACGCCCTCCTCCGTCGTCCAAACATAGCTATCCCGCAGGTGCGAGCTCACGACATAAGGGGCCAGATGTTCCAGTGCCACCATAGGATCTTCGATCGTCCAGATGGGGTTCCCAGAATCGAAGATTACCCCCACCCAATCCTTGCCCGCTTCCTCCACGATGGGCGCGAGTTCCCGGCCCTGGTAATCGCCGGAATGGTTCTCAATCGCCATCTTCACGCCCATGTCCGTCACCCGCGAGCGGATGTTGCGCAGCGTGGCCAGCATGGCTTCCGTGTGCTTCGCGAGAGGGATATCCGACTTGCGCTCCTTCGCGCCGCCCATGAGGCAGCGCAGAATGGGAGAGCCCAGCAATCGGGCCGCTTCCACGTGACGCAGAATCCAGGGTTCGATGGGCTCCTTCTTGCCGCGCCAACCGCTGGAAGTGGGACAGATGGTGCCCATCCCCATCTCAAGCAGCACGCCCTTCTCGTCTGCGTAGGCTTTCACTCTCCGCGCGTGGTCTGGCTCCAGGCTGCCGAGGGTGTTGGCGTCCGCGAACTGGATCACTCTTAGCTTATGCTCCACCGCGTGGTCCACATACTGAAACGCATTCCAACCCTGGCTGCGCACGCTCCAAAGGTCGAGCCCGAATCGCGCGGGATCTTTCCCGGTTTCCACCGGAGATGCGGGGGAAGTGTTCGCCGCTGCGAGTGCGGCGGCCAGCAGCGAGGTATTCAGAAAGCCGCGGCGATGCATCGAAGGAGGCTCCTTAGTGGAAATGGCGGAATTCCCGGTTCCTATTCAGCTTATCCGCAAACGGCGGGCCCCGCCCGGAAACTTGCCGGAAACGACGTTCAGGGTTGAACTTACCGCTGTGTGGCCTGCTGGCTGAGGGGAGGGGGATATCACGAGTTTGGAAGTGGCCGTAGGGTTCTACTGGAGGCATCCGATGGGAAGAGGGAAACGGAAACGCCGGTCCAGTCCCAAAAGGCTCCCGAGCATCCCGGCCGTGCTGTGAAGGCCGCATCGCTTCCCATGCGAACGCATTCCGCGGATAGGAAACTCGGGAGGACTTTCGACTTCGCTTGGGAAGGCCCGGCCCAGAATATCCACGCAATCAAGAAACATGTTCCGGCGAACAGGCGGCCGATGGGGGAGATTTGTCCGGTTCGTGGAAAAAACGCGGGTGGTGGGAAATGCTCCCTTTTCTTCCTAAGTGATTGGGATGGAGCAGGTTAGGCCGGTTGGGTTTTGTCCGGATTTTCCGGATTTTCCGGATGCGATCCGGACAAAAGCCGCTCGGGATTGGGCGGGGCCAGAGAGGGTTGCTGCAGAAGCAAGGATCTCGCGGGCTGGTCTTTCGAACCAGCCGGAGCGAATGGGAGCGAGGGGACGATTCGGATTTCGAAGAGCTTTGCGATGTGCTTGGCAGCATTGAGCGGGAGGACAGAGATCTCCCCCGCACAAAGATTATGCGGCTCGCGTGTGCGGAATCGAACCATGACGCCGGTAGTGGCGGGCTTCAGGCGATGGAAGGAATGGAAAACAGGGAGGTTGTGGGAGCAAGGATTATTTTGGAGATGGGTGATCGTGCGGCTGGCGCGAGCGATTCTCCTCTCGGAATCGCGCTGGAAGCGATTCCGTACGGTGACGGAAGGGGAGCGTGGCGAAGGGACCGTTCGGGATTCGAATTGGGAATAGAGCCTGTCGGAAGGAACACACGGTGTCACGAAGAATCGATGGTTTACGAGGAGTGGGTCATCCGTACGTTATTGATTCCAGGTTCGAGAGATCTTCAGTCCGACAAGCTCGGGCTCCGTCTGCGGTGTCCTTCCTTTGGTCTTCCCTAGAACAGAACCGTCACCGCATTGGAGCGGTAACCCCTATACTCCATCTCAATCGTCCGGACACCCGGAGTTCGCAATTCGGGCGGAATACGGAGGTTCACCTGATCGAGGCCAACGTATTGGCCCTGCGGACCGTTGTAGTCCACCGTTACCGGTTGTCCGTCGATGTACACCGTTGGGCGTTCGTGCTGAGGAGGGAAACCTGTGCCATAGAGCACGAGGAACAGGTCTTGTCCCACAGCGCCGGGATTGACCCGGCGAGCTGTACAGACTCCTCCACTCGGCGGACAGTTCGCCAGATCTGTCTCCGCTCGCGCTGGAGAGCCAGGCGTTGTGAGCACGGCCTGGCCGGTGGCGACTCCCTTGCCGTTTGCATTGGCGCTAAAGAAGTTTGGTATCGCCGGCTGAACGTTAACAGGGAACCTTGCGTCGAAAGCGCCGCCCCCCGAAACGCGCACCTCACTCTCTCCTGCCGGGTGTGAAGACGGCACATAGAAGTTGATCTGAGTGGGAGAAACGTAGAAAAGCGGCGCCACCGTTAAAGTTCCGCTCGCGACGTCGGCCAGTACCACCTGGGCGCCGCCCAGGTTCAGCGGTAGAGGAAGACTGGGGGCGTGCAAGGTGTCGTTCGCGAGCCGCATCCCGAAGATTGTGGCAATCCCTCCCGCCGGCACGGCAAAAGGCCGGTAGGCTGCCGCGTCGACAACCGCACGGACATCAACGCCGTTTTCATTCACCTCCGGTTTCTCGATAACGATACGAACCGGCAGGTCGATCACCGAGGCTGCGTCTTGCCCGACACCAATCATCACGTGGCAGTCGTACGTTCCATTCGGAAGGACGGCGGCTCGAGGACGCAAGACTTCAATTTCGAGAGAACCCGGGATCACGCCCGTATTGCTAAAGGCTCTGATCGGCGGGGTGATCGGCGAGTCGCAAGAGTACGTGGCTGGCCGAAGTGTCTGGGTCCCCGCCCCCCGATTCGAAATATCGAAGCGCCCCGTCAAAACTACTAAACCGCCCGCGCCGCCATAGCGCAAGACGACGCGAGCGGGGTCGAACGTGTAGGGCATCAGCGAACCCGGAGTGAAGAAGGCGATCATATCTCCAGGAGCAAAGATCGATGAGAAAGTGACCCGGCTCATCACGGAATTGCCAAGAGACCCTCCCCACCCGTTGAAGATACTGTGAGCTCCGTCGATTGCCTCGAATCTAACGGTGCTGGATGAGCTGATGTAGACGCCATCCGGTTCATCCCGCCGGGCGCCGCCGACCATCGCGATCTCCACGCGAGAGCCATCGCCCGGCATGTTCCCGCTGGCCGTTGCTCGCACGCGAAAATAGAGGGTGCTTCTGAGCATGAGGGTAGCTCCACCGCTCGTTGCCGTAAATGAGTAGGTGTTGGTCCCGGTGTCTCCCCACCCGTCGATGACTCGCAGCATGCCATCGCCCGCTGGAAAGGTCTCTGGAGCAACGAGGGTGATGGGCGTTCCCACCGGGAATGTGTAGGTGCGCATCCCTCTCCCTCCCTCTCCGTTTACGGAATAGGGGAGGTCGTCATAGAATGGCAAAATCGTCAAACTATAACTCTGTTCTGCGTACTGCACTACCTCCACGGTTTGGCCGAGGATGGTGATACTTGCGACACGGGTCGCGCCGGTCAGATTTTCGGAAACACTTCCTTGCAGTTTGCCGGACCCTTGATGCGGGGACCCTTCCCAGTTCTGCAAAATCCACAGAGCCGATGTCGCCGGATTCCATGCGCACGCCGGGCCTTCGGCTTGGATATCAAACTCGAACGTGCTTCCAGACTGGGGCACATAAACCGTTCGGGGCGAAACGGTGGCGGCGCATTGGCCGGCGGCCTGATGGATTTCCACGGTTTTTCCGGCAACGGACACCGCCTCCGTTCGGGGCTGATTCGTGGGATTTGGGGGAACCTTTACTACAATCCCGGCGCTGCCTGTGCCGCTGGAACTGCCTTCGATCGCGAGGCGGCTGCTGGTGATGGCGTCCCAGGCGCAGGTGCTGGCGCTGGTGGCGAGCGAAATCGAAACCGTGCCGCCAGAGGCCGGGATTTCCGCCGAAGACGGGGTGACCGTGGCGGTGCAGTTTCCAGCCAGTTGCGAAACCAGAATTGAAACTTTGCCAAGCTGGAAGGTTGTGGAGCGCGCCTGAAACGAATTCGGGCCGACGTTCAGGGTGAACCCGACGGGGCCGGCCGTGAGAGGCTTCAGGGGCCGCCCGGATGGGTCTACAACGCTGAGCCACAAGTCACCCGGCTGGTAACGGCGCTCGCATTCCATGCCAAGACTGAAGACACCCGTCGCGGTTCCGCCCTCGGGGCCGAAGTGGAAAACGGCGGGGGAACTCTCCTGGACGTCACAACTGATGGGGTTCTGGATTATCTTTGCCGCAATCCCATCCACGTAAACCTCGTGTACCTTCTGCTCGACGGAACTGTGGTTCTTCAGCATGGCGAACGTAAGGTCACGCGAGCCAATGCCTCCGGTGGGCACCGTGGCCGGCGGTTGAGCCGTCGGAGAAGTCGCGATCCACGGACAGCCGGGCGCCGCCTCCACGTGAAGGTTGGCGGAAGTGGCCGCGCCGCTGACGGTCTGAGATTCCGGAGTGATTCGAGGGGTGCAGATGGTGAGGTCCGCGAGATTCAACCGGGAGAGATAGACGCCGTAGGGCGGCCCCGACTGATCCACGGTTAACGGCGCGAGCGTAATGGGAGGAGAAAACTGCGCGTAGACGTGTGGATGCACCAGTGTGAGAACCGAACCTTTCCACGAGGCGACGCTCACCGGGAGTTCGGCAGATGACGAGAAATACATGGAGCCAAACGTGACGGCGGCGCCATCCGCGCGGAGGCGGCCAATGTGCAGGCTCGTTGCGGTCCCCCCCTTGTGAAGCAGAGCCTCCGGAGTGATCGGAAGGGCCGCCGCCGAATCCGGAAAGGTGAGGATTAAGGGCTCATCGGCCTCGTTCAGCGCCCAATCCTCCAGGGCGTATCCATGAGGGTAGTGAGTAGCCCATCGGATTGTTTTGAGATCCTCGGAAAACCGGGTGAACACCCGCGTATTGCCGTCGCCGCTTCGCATAAACGCATTGGCGCTTGCCGGGAAATCGGATGGAGCCCTCCCCGTTGCAACCACCACTTCCCCGCTGCTCGCTAAGCGCATGCCGGCCAGCGTATCTTCGCCTCTCGCGCCGTAGAGCGTGGAGGCTTCGAGGGTTCCGCCATCGGCGGAAAGACGCATCACAAACGCGTCCGTCCGCCCATCGAGCACACTGTCGTACG
>JADYZL010000425.1 GCA_020853155.1 Bryobacterales bacterium | reverse complement strand
CATCGTGATTGAGCACAACCTCGATATGATCAAATCGGCCGATTGGATCGTCGACATGGGTCCGGAGGGCGGCGAAGACGGCGGCCGCGTGGTGGCCACCGGCACGCCGGAACAACTGGTCAAGGTGCCCGGCTCTTACACGGGCCAGGCGCTGGCGCAACACCTTCGAGCGGAAAGGGTCTCGTGAGCAAGTACAATCTCGAACCGATCTCCCTGGCAAAGCTCAGCACCATCCCGATTGCCGATCGTGGCGGCATGGTGCGCGTTGAGCATTTCGGAGCCGCGCACACCCCGGGGGCGAGCTTTGATCGATGGCTCGAACGCCTCCCCCGGATCCTCGCGGCGAATCAGCTTCGCGAACTCGTGCGCGTCATCCGCGAGGCCCGCGCCATGGGCAAGCCGGTGATTTGGGGCATGGGCGGCCATGTCGTCAAGTGCGGTCTCGCCCCGGTCTTGCTTGACCTCATGCGCCGCGGCTACGTGCAGGCCTTCATGATGAACGGCTCCACCGCCATCCATGATTTTGAGATCGCCATCGCCGGCTGCACCAGTGAAGACGTGGAGGCCGTCCTCCCCGATGGCCGCTTCGGCAGCGCGGAGGAAACCGGCCGCGAAATGAACGAGGCCATTCGCATCGGCGTCGCCGATGGCCTCGGCTGGGGCGAATCCCTCGGCCGCCATCTGCAATCGCTCGCCGTCCCGGAGTTCGCGCCGCACAGTCTGCTCTTTGAAGCCTACCGGGCCGGAGTCCCGGTCACCGTGCATGCGGCCATCGGCACGGATACGCCCCATACCCATCCCGCCGTCGATGCGGCCGCGCTCGGCGTGGCCACGCATCATGATTTCCGCCTCTTCTCCCGCCTCGTTTCCATGCTCGATGGCGGCGGCGTCTACATCAATCTCGGCTCGGCAGTGGTGCTGCCGGAGGTCTTCCTCAAGGCCATCTCGCTCGTCCGCAATCTGGGCCATGAGGTGAAGGGGTTTCACACGGCTAATTTCGATTTTCTACAGCACTACCGGCCCACCGTGAATGTCGTCAAGCGGCCCCATGCCGGCGCGGGCGGAAGCGGCATCGCCATCACCGGCCACCACGAAATCATGGTCCCCCTCCTCGCCGCCATCCTCGTCGAAGGGGATGCCGCATGAGCGCTCCGCTCCTCCCGGAGGATCCCGCCTCGCCATCCTCCCCTTCGCCCGAAGAGTCTCCGATCCCGCTTGCGGATCGCATTCGCATCCTCGAAGAATCCCCTTCGGACGACGGCCCCCGGTTCCTCCCCGCCGCGCCTCCGGACGCTGGTCGGTACCCCTTCTGGGGCTGGCTCGATCTGCTGCTCTTCGTGGGCATCCTGGTCGCCACCATGTTCGCGGCGGCCATCCTCGTTTCCGGCTTCAATTTCGGAATCGTCGCCGCGGGCTATCCGCAGTATTCCCTGAGCCTCGCCCAGATCGCCGTGCTCCTCCAGTTGCTGGGCTTCGGGCCGGCCCTCTTTCTGCTTTCCAGGATCCTCCGCGGCCGTTACCACCAGGGCCTTCGCGCCGCCGTGCAACTCAAGCCCATGCGGCAGATTGGGCTTTACGCGGGTGTCGGCCTCGCCACTGCGATGCTGGTCTCGGCGCTCAACATCGTCTTCAAGCTCCAGGATCTCGATATGCCGATGAACGAGCTGATCAAGTCGGATGCCGACCTCATCTCCATCGGAATCGCCGCCTTCACCTTCGGCCCGCTCTTTGAGGAAATCATCTTCCGCGGCTTCCTCCAGCCCCTGTTCGTCAAAGGAATCGGACCCATCGCGGGCATTCTCGCCACTGCCATCCTCTTCGCCCTGCCGCACGGCGCGCAGTATGGCTGGCACTGGCAGTTGGTGGTCATCATCACGATTGCCGGTTTCGTGTTCGGCGTCATCCGCTGGCGCGCCGAATCCACCACCGCATCCACCATCGCGCACGCCGCTTATAACGGCCTGCTCCTCCTGGGCGCGGTCATTCAGCGCTTTCAGGGCAACCTCTGAGTACAAGGCAATCGGCGAGGAGCCGCTGCGTCAGCCCACCCGTGCGTCAGCCTGCCTGCGCCAGCCTTGCCGCCAACTCCACGAACGTCTTCACCGCCACGCCCGTCGGCCCCTTCGGCATGTAGGGCTTCGGCGATTCAAGCCATGCCGTGCCCGCGATATCCAGGTGCGCCCACGGCGTTTCCCCGGCGAACTCCTCCAGAAACTTCGCCGCCGTGCAAGCTCCGCCCCAGCGCCCGCCGATATTCGCGATATCCGCGCATTCGCTCTTCAGATACTCCCGGAATTCCGCGTCGAGCGGCATCGGCCAGAACCGTTCCCCCGCCGCTTTCGCCGCGCCGGAAACGCGTTCGCCGAACGCCTCCTGGTTCGTGAACAAACCCACGCGCTCATAACCGAGCGCCACCACCACTGCCCCGGTCAGCGTCGCCGCGTCCACCAGATGCGTACACCCCTGCCGCTGCGCATACGTAATCGCATCGGCCAGAATCAGGCGGCCCTCCGCATCGGTGTTCAACACCTCAATCGTCTTGCCGGAGAGCGATTTCAGAACGTCCCCCGGGCGCATCGCCCTGCCTCCTGGCATGTTCTCCACCATCGGGATGAAGGCGCTAACCCGCACGTGCGGCTTCAAGGCGGCAATCGCTTTCATCGCCCCCAGCACCGCCGCGCCACCAGCCATGTCGTACTTCATCTTCTCCATGCCCTCGGCGGGCTTGATAGAGATACCGCCGCTGTCGAACGTAACGGCTTTCCCGATCAACGCCAGGTGCGTCTCCGTCGCGGCCTGCTCGGGCCGATAGCTCAGGTGGGCGAAAAACGGCGGCTCTTCACTCCCGGCGGCTACGCCAAGCAACGCGCCCATCCCCAGCTCCTCCATCCGCCCGCGATAGAGAATGTCCACTTCCAGCCCGCTTTCCTGGGCTAGGTCCTTCACCTTCTCGACGAGCGCGCGCGGCGGCAGCAGATTGCCGGGCATATTCGCTAGTCCCCGCGCATAGTTCTGCGCTTCGCCCAGAATCCGCCCCTTGGTCAGCGAGCCCTGGTAATTCGCCGAACCCGCTTCCGTGGCGATCCGGAACAGCGCGAAAATCTTCTCGTCCCTATCGACGGTCTTGTATTCGTTCACCTCGAAATCGCCCGTCAACGCCCCGCTCGCGATCGCCGCGACATTCTCTTCCGTCGCCGCCATCGGGTCCAGGCACAGCGTCGCATCCAGAATCGATTTCTGCTTCAGCGTCCGTACCGCCGTCGCTGCCACCTGCCCCAGGAGAGCCGGAGTCAACTCTTCGCGCTCGCCGCAGCCAATCAGCAGAACCCGCTGCGCCCGCACCCCATAGATACGGTGGAGCAGCAGCGTGTCGTGCGGCTTCGCCTTGAACTCTCCCGTCCGGTACAACTCCCGCACCATGCCGCCCGTCGCGCGGTCCACTTCCTCGAGCACGCTCGAATGCAGATCGTTCGAGCCCTTCTTCACCGCAAATCCGGGCAGCACCAGGCAGCCGGCCAGAACTTCCGTGGCCCTGGCATCCAGCAATTCGAGGTTCATCGCTCACTCCTTCACCAAACTCTACCGCAACAATCCCTTGTTTCCAGCGCTTTACCGGTACTTATCCCGCACGGCCCGCACCGCCTGCCGGGCTTCGGTCTCTGCGGTCTTGTTGCGCTCCGCTTCCCTCTTATCGTGCAATTGTTTGCCCTTGGCCACGCAGATTTCGATCTTGATGCGGCCGTTCTTCAGGTAGAGCTTCGTCGGGATCAGCGCCAGCCCCTTTTCCCGCGTCTTCTGCAGGAGCTTGTCGATCTCCGCGCGGTGCAGCAGCAGCTTCCGGTCCCGCCCGGGCAGGTGGTTCATGATGTTGCCGTGCGAATACTCGCTGATGTGCGCATTCACCAGCCACGCCTCGCTGTTCGTCACCCGTGCGTAGGCTTCGCGCAATTGCACCTTGCCCGCCCGCGCCGCCTTCACTTCCGTGCCGGAGAGCACCATGCCCGCCTCGAAACCCTCAAGCAAGTGGTAGTCGTGCCGCGCCTTGCGGTTTTCGCTCAGTATCTTGATCGAACTCTTCTGCTCTGCCAAGGGAAATCCTATTCGGCGAAACTGCCTCGCGCTGGCTCCGGGGGCGTGCGCCCGCGCGGCCGCTGCGCAAGTTTGTTCTCCACGGGAAGCCACCGGGATGCGTCTCTTCCTTCGTAGAGGGTCTGCGCCCCTTCCGTAGCCGTAGTTTAGCACGCGGATAACCCGGT
>JADYZL010000424.1 GCA_020853155.1 Bryobacterales bacterium | reverse complement strand
GTCCGACCGGTTCGAATCGCGATACCCATGTGCTCGTGCGGAAACTGCCCGACCTCAAATGGTGAAGGAGATAGCAGCTCATGAATGTCAGAAGTCAGATCGCGATGGTGTTCCACCTCGACAAGTGCATCGGTTGCCATACGTGCAGCATCGCCTGCAAGAACGTATGGACGGACCGGAAGGGCGCGGAGTACATGTGGTGGAACAACGTGGAAACGAAGCCGGGCACGGGTTTTCCAACCGCTTGGGAAGATCAGGAGAAATACAACGGCGGTTGGGAACTCGACGAGCATGGCGAGCTGCGGTTGAAGTCTACCAGCAAGACCAAGACCGTCCTCAATATCTTCCATCACCCCAATATGCCCACCATGGACGATTACTACGAGCCATGGACTTACGACTATCAGAACTTGTTCAATGCTCCGGAGGGGCCGGATCAGCCGGTGGCGGTGCCGGTCTCCAGCGTGACCGGGGAATTGATCAACATTAAGGCCGGCCCCAATTGGGATGACGATCTGGGCGGTTCCAAGATCTATGCGGCGAACGACCCGAACCTCGACGGCCTCACCCATGAGCAGCAGAACCAGCTTTCCGCCGTGGAGCGACTTGTCTTCTTCTACTTCCCGCGTATCTGCAACCATTGCCTGAATCCCGCCTGCGTCGCCGCCTGCCCGTCGGGCGCCATCTACAAGCGTGGGGAAGACGGCATCGTGCTGATCGACCAGAACCGATGCCGCGGCTGGCGCGCCTGCGTTCCCGCATGCCCCTATAAGAAGGTCTATTTCAACTGGCATACCGGAAAATCGGAGAAGTGCATTCTCTGCTACCCACGCCTGGAGACCGGCCAGGCTCCGGCCTGCTTCCACTCCTGCGTCGGACGCATTCGCTATCTCGGCGTGCTGCTCTATGACGCTTCAAAGATCGAGGAAGTGGGCAAGCTGCCCGCCGACGAGTTGATCGAAGCACAGCGCGAGATGATTCTCGATCCGTTCGACCCGGAAGTGATCGCCGCGGCGCGCGCCAACGGCATTCACGATTCGGTCATTGAATCGGCGCAGATGTCGCCGGTGTACAAGTTCGTCAAGGTCTGGAAGATCGCTCTTCCGCCGCACATCGAATACCGCACGCTGCCGATGCTCTTCTATGTGCCGCCGATGGCGCCTGTGATGTCCGAACGCCACAATGGACCGGTGCGGAACGTCGGTGAGGATGAGAATCTCTTCCACGAGATCGACGACGCCCGCGTACCAATGAAGTTCCTTGCGAATCTCTTCGGCGGTGGCCACGAAGGCAAAGTGCGCTATGCCCTCCGCAAGCAGAAGGCCGTGCGCTGGTACCGCCGCTCCCTCACCGTGGGCGACGTCACGCCGGAACTGGCGGACCGGATTCTCGCAGAGTCTGAATCCAGCCGCGAAGAGGCCGAGGCCATTTACCGCCTCACCTCGCTCTGCACCTTTGATGAGCGCTTCGTCATTCCCCCCATGCACCGGGAAGAAGCCATCGAAATGATGGAAGATCCGCTTGAGCACAAGCAGAACGTCGGGTTCGGATTCCTTACCGGGCCGAAGAGGGGGCTCTGATGCAAAACGCCGATCTTAAAACGCTCGAACGATTAGCGGTTTTGTTCACGTACCCCTCTCCGGACTTTAGCGACGTCATTCGCGACGCCGCATTCTGGGCGGAGGAAAATAAGCAGCCCGATGTCCTCCTGTTCGCGAATGCGCTCAAAGATCTTTCCGTCGGCGAAATGGAAGAACTGTATATCGAGACCTTCGATATGAACCCGGCGGCCACGCTCGATATCGGGTGGCACCTCTTCGGTGAGGATTACGCCCGCGGAGAGCTGCTCGTCAAACTTCGCTCGGAGAACCGGCGATACGGCGTCGATGAGCGGGGCGAATTGCCGGACAACCTCGCCGTGGTGCTCAACCTGCTTTCCCGACTTCCCGGTGAAGACGCCGAAGCCTTCTCCCGCGAGTATCTGCTTCCCTCTCTTCGCAAGATTCGGGAGGGCGTGAAACGCAAGGACAATCCGTACCTGAACCTGCTGACGGCGCTACTGCTCTGCCTTGGAGCCGATCCGAACGAAGCACCCGCGCCGGTCTACCCCGAACTTACCGTGCTGAAGGAGATGCACCATGGATAATCTGGCCACCTACTTCGATTCGTTCTTCTTCATCGCGCTGCCTTACGTGGCGTTCTTCACCTTCTTCCTGGTGACGATTGAGCGCTATCGACGGCGCAAGTTTACTTATTCGAGCCTCTCCTCCCAGTTCCTGGAGAACAAGCAGCACTTCTGGGGTCTGGTTCCCTTCCATTACGGCATCATCACGGTGCTCACCGGCCACATCGTCGCGTTCCTGATTCCGCGCGAGATCCTGTGGTGGAACAGCAAGCCGCTCCGGCTATACATTCTGGAGGTGAGCGCACTGATTTTCGCGATCCTTGCCGTAGTGGGCCTCGGCGCGGCGATGATCCGCCGGCTCAACACCTCGAAAGTTCGCACGGTCACCAGCCGGATGGATTGGGTGATTCTGGCGCTCCTCATGCTGCAACTGCTCACGGGCATTGAAGTGGCGGTTCGCTACCCATGGGGTTCTTCCTGGTTCGCGACGTCGGCCACGCCGTATCTCTGGTCCCTGGTGGGCCTCAACCCGGATATCTCCTACATCACGGCAATGCCGTTCTCGGTGAAGTTGCACATCATCAACGCATACTTGCTGATTCTGCTCTTCCCCTTCTCGCGCCTCGTACATATCCTGGTTGTCCCCAATCCCTACCTATGGCGGAAGCGCCAGGTGGTTCGCTGGTACCGGAAGCCGCGGAATGCATAGCGCTACCACCGGAGTTACACCAATGCCTGAACTCAAGGGAAGTCCGCGTCAGGGGCTTATCGGGGCCATCCTGGGTTTCTTCGTCGGCTTTGCGGCGGTAGCCCTCTTTGGCTCCTCGGCGGCCCGGTTTCGCGAAGTGATGGGGCTCAACCCCGTCGAAGTGGGGTTTCTCGTGGCGATGCCCGCGCTTTCCGGCTCGCTGCTCCGCATCCCCTTCGCGGCCTGGGTGGACACATCCGGGGGACGAAAGCCGTTTCTCGTATTGTTGCTGCTCTCCCTTGTCGGGATGAGCGGGTTGGCTGCGGTGGTGACATTCCTCTATCCCGACCATTTGACTGCAGGCTACTACCCCTTGCTCCTCGTTTTGGCTCTTCTCAGCGGATGCGGCATTGCCGTCTTCTCCGTGGGCGCTAGCCAGGTGGCGTACTGGCATCCCAAGGAACGCCAGGGCGTCGCGCTCGCCCTGTTCGGCGGTATCGGCAATCTCGCGCCGGGTCTCTTTTCGATGTTGATCCCCATCGCGCTCGTCACCATCGGGCTCGCGTGGTCTTACATCGGCTGGCTCGGCCTGCTGCTCGCGGGCACCATCGCTTACTGGTTCCTCGGCGCGAATTCCTGGTATTTCCAGTTGCGCGAACAGGGGATGAGCGTGGAGGAGGCAAAGCGCGTTGCCCAATCCAAGGGGCAGGCCCTATTCCCGAGTGGCAGCATCAAGGAGAGCCTCATCCAATCGGCGAAGACTTGGCGCACGTGGTCGCTGGTGCTGATGTATTTCACCACCTTCGGCGGGTTTGTGGCGCTCACTGCCTGGTTTCCCACGTACTGGACCGAATTTCACGGCCTCAGCCCTGTGAACGCCGGATTTCTCACAGCGTTGTTCGCAATCCTGACCTCCGCGGTCCGCGTGGTCGGCGGCATGCTCTCGGATAGCTTGCGCGAGGGCGGGGAGAATACCGCGATCCTTGGCCTGCTCATCATGATGGCCGGTTCGCTCGTGATGGTGAATGCGGATCAATACGAGATGGCGATTCCCGGAGAGGTTCTCCTTGGCTTCGGCATGGGAATCTGCAACGCAGCCGTCTTCAAACTGGTGCCTCACGCCGCGCCCGGTGCGGTGGGCGGTGTCGTGGGCTGGGTGGGAGGCATGGGCGCCCTTGGCGGTTTCGTGATTCCCCCGGCAATGGCGTTCGCCGTGGGCGATATCGGCAAGCGCGGCTACGAAGTCGGCTTCATCATCTTTATCTACCTGTGCCTCGCTTCACTCGCGATGGCCTGGATTTTCAAATACATCGAACCCGTTGCTGACGGGACGAACAGCGAGGAGGCGGCACGCATGAATAGCGCGAAGATCGCGGAGGTGCGGCAATGAATCACCGGCTCATTTCGCTGTTGTTGGGTATCGGCATCATGATGAGTCTGCTGTTGATCGCGGGCCGATTCAGCGGCGCGCGGCTCCCGGCAAATCAGCAGGGCTACGAACCCGTCCAGCCGATTGCTTACTCCCACCGCCTGCATGCGGGGGAGCTCCAGATCGATTGCCAGTATTGCCACGTCGCCGCATCGAGCAGCCGTCACGCGGGCATTCCGTCGGGCAGCATCTGCATGAACTGCCACAAGCAGGTGAAGGCGACCTTCGGCGTTGTCCGGCAGGAGGATGAGGCGGCGACTGCGGAGAAACGGCCCCGGCGCGACGTGGTCTCTCCGGAACTGCGCAAGCTGTTCGTGGACCTGGGTCTCGATCCTTCGAAAGATTTGAAAGATCAGCAGGTCACCCAGACCGTGGCCTGGACGCGCGTGCACCGGCTTCCGGACTATGTTTACTTTGACCATCGCGCGCACGTTAACGCGGGGGTCAGTTGCCAGACCTGCCATGGGCCGGTCGAGACGATGGAGCGGATGAGGCAGTACGCCACCCTGAGCATGGGATGGTGTGTGAACTGCCACCGCGACGCAACGAAAAACGGGATTAACGGCAAGCCTGTCAATGCTTCCATTGACTGCAGCGTTTGCCACTACTGAGGAGACGCGAACGGTGAAACATCCAAATCCAAGTCACTGGCGCGGCCTGGAGGAGTGGGAAGACCCCACATCGGTACGGGAGCAGGCGGAGACCGAGTTTATCGATACCCCGCTGCGCATCGGCGCCGATCCGGGACGGCGCGACTTTTTGAAGGCCACTGGATTCCTGGTCGCCGCCACGTCCTTCACGGCCTGTACGCGCCCACCCGAGGAGAAGGCGCTTCCCCCGGTGGTTCAGCTTGAAGGCGATGTGCCGGGCAAGTCTTACCGGTATGCGACGGTCTGTGGAGCATGCCCGTCCGCATGCGGCATCGTCGCCAAAGTGCGCGACGGCCGGCCCATAAAACTGGAAGGCAATCCCGCGCACCCGCTCACGCACGGCGGATTGTGCGCCACCGGGCAGGCCTCTATCCTCAGCCTCTACGATAGCCATCGCGTGCAATCGCCCCGTGCTGCTGGGAAAGAGATTTCCTGGGAAGACGCGGATCGCCAAATCGCCGCGGCGCTCTCTGGCGCCCGCCAGGGTAGCGGAGCGGTACGCGTCCTTTCCACTACGATCACCAGCCCGACGTTGCTTCGCCAAGTCGCGTCCTTCCTCGGCGGCTTCAAGGACGGAAAGCATATCGTCGCGGACCCGGCCTCCGTATCCGCCATTCTCGACGCGCATGAGCGCACTCATGGCGCACGGCGGCTTCCCCACTATCAGTTCGCGAAAGCGGAGGTGATTGCCTCCTTCGATGCCGACTTTCTTGGCTCGTGGCTTTCCGCACCGGAGTTTACGCGCGGATACACCGAAAGCCGTCTCGCGGAACTCGCGCCGCGCAAAGCCGCTTGGCATACGCAGGTCGAAGCCCGCTATACGATGTCGGGCGGCAAGGCGGATGAACGCGTCAAAGTGGCTCCCTGGGAAGTAGCGGCGGCTCTGGAGCACCTCGTGGCGAAGCTCGGCGCGCTTGCAGGCAAGCCGTTCGCACCCGGTTCGAACGCTCCCTCCGCGGAGATGACGGCTGTCATTGACCAGCTCGCTCAACGCCTCTGGAATGCGCGGGGCAAGAGCCTCGTTCTTTACGGACCCAATGAAGTAGCGGGGCAGCAACTCGCGAACCTTGCCAACGAACTGCTCGGAAATTACGGGAATACACTCGACCTGAGCCTCCCCTCTCTGCAGCGCCAAGGGAATGACCGCGACCTATCCCAGTTGCTGGCCGAGGTGACGGAAGGTAAGGTGGCGGCGCTCTTCGTACTTGGCATGAACCCCGCCGCGGACCTTCCGCTGAGCGAGGATACGCGCCGGGCTCTGGGGCAGATTCCGCTTCTCGTCAGCCTCGCTCCCCGCGAGGACGAGACCGTCGCCATCGCGAAGCTCCACTGCCCGGATAGCGACCCCTTCGAATCCTGGGGAGACGCCGAACCGGTCGCCGGCCTCGTCTCCGTGCAGCAGCCGCTGATTCAACAGATCGGCAAAGCGCGCTCCGCCATCGAGTCCTTTGCGGCATGGGCGGGCAAGCCCGGCTCCGCGTATGATCTGGTGCAGGCGCATTGGCGGGAGGCGATTCATCCGCGCGCCACCACCGCCGATTCCTTTGAGATTTTCTGGCGCAAAACGCTGCACGATGGGTTCGCGAATGTGCGGCCCACGCAGCCTGCCGCCACCACATTCACTGCGAGCTCCGTTCTTCCTCTCTCGAAGCAGGAAGCCGCTACCGCAGTGTTGCAGCTCTACATGAAGCCCGGCATGCTCGATGGCTCACTCGCTTACAATCCATGGCTGCAAGAGTTGCCGGATCCGGTTACCAAGGCGACCTGGGATAACTACGCGAGCATCTCACCAGCCAAGGCGAAAGAGCTTGGCGTCAAGAATGGGGATGTCGTGCGCGTCGCTGTCGGCGATATCTCGCTGGAGTTGCCCGCGCTCGTCCAGGCCGGGCAGCACGACGCACTCGTCGCCGTCGCGCTTGGTTACGGCCGGAAACTCTCAGCCCGATTCCAGGACTACGGACCCAAGTGGATCGATCACCGCGCTTCCACTGGGGCGAACGGCCTCGTGGGTATCAACGCCTCTCCGTTGCTTGCCTTTGAGGCCGGCATGCTCGCCTACCTGCGGCCTGGCGTCACGCTGGCCACGACGGGCAAGCGCCAGGCGCTCGCGGTAACGCAATCCCACCACACGCTCTCGGTGCCCGAGAATCTCGATCCCGGCGGCCCACCCCGGCCGATTGTACAGGAAGTCTACCTGAGTGAGCCGGAGACGTATGCTACCGCCGACAAGGAAGAGGCGCCAGAACTCTGGCCCCCGGATCACCCCTACCCCGGCCATCGCTGGGGCATGGCGATCGATCTCGATGCCTGCACCGGCTGCGCCGCCTGCGTCGTCGCCTGCCAGATCGAGAACAACGTGCCGGTTGTCGGCAAGGACGAAGTGATGCGCAAGCGCGAGATGCACTGGATCCGCATCGACCGCTACTATTCGGGGGATGTCGAGAACCCGAGTTCCGCTCACCAGCCGATGCTCTGTCAGCATTGCGAAAACGCACCGTGCGAAACGGTTTGTCCCGTGCTCGCGACGGTTCACAGCAGCGAAGGGTTGAGCCAGCAGGTGTACAACCGCTGCATCGGCACCCGCTACTGCGCCAACAACTGTCCGTACAAAGTCCGCCGCTTCAACTGGTTTAACTACCCGCGCGAGGATAAACTCGCCAATCTGCTCCTGAATCCGGACGTCACGGTTCGCTCGCGCGGCGTGATGGAAAAGTGCAGCTTCTGCATCCAGCGAATTCAGGAAGCGAAGATCGAAGCGAAGCGGGAGGGTAGGGAACTGAAGGATGGCGATGTCGTCACCGCGTGTCAGCAATCCTGCCCCGCGGACGCCATCATCTTCGGCGACATGAACAACCCGGAGAGCAAAGTTGCCAAATGGATAAAGAATCCGCGCCGCTACCGCGTGCTCGAAGAAATCAACGTGCGCCCGTCGGTCCACTATTTGAAGATCGTGAAGCGAAGCGGGCACAAGCCAGGGGAGGAGCATCATGGCTGATGCAGGAGCCTTCGTAAGGCCAACGCTGATTGCGGGTGACAAGTCGATCGCCCAGGTCACCCGGGAGGTTTCGGCCCCCATGGAACGCCGCCCCGGCCTGCTTTGGTGGGTGGCTTTTCTCGCCTCGGTGGCGCTGCTCGCTTTGGGCGCCTTGGCAATCGGCTATCAGATTGCCACCGGCGTCGGCACTTGGGGCCTCAATACATCCGTCGGATGGGCCTTCGATATCACGAACTTCGTGTTCTGGATCGGTATCGGCCACGCAGGAACGCTGATCTCGGCGATTCTCTTTCTGTTCCGGCAGCGCTGGCGCACGTCCGTGAACCGGGCCGCGGAAGCGATGACGCTCTTCGCCGTGATGTGCGCGGGCATTTTCCCACTCATCCACCTGGGCCGCCCCTGGATGGCCTACTGGATTTTTCCGTACCCCAACACGCGCGGATCGCTCTGGATGAATTTCCGCTCCCCGCTGGCCTGGGACGCCTTCGCGGTATCCACCTATTTCATCATCTCCGCCACCTTCTGGTATCTCGGCCTGATTCCCGATCTTGCCACCATTCGGGATCGCGCCAAACCCGGCTTGCGGCGGACGCTGCTCGCCATCTTCAGTCTCGGCTGGGATGGGAGCTTCCGTACCTGGCAACGGTACGAAACCACATACATGCTGCTGGCCGGTTTGGCTACGCCTCTTGTCGTTTCCGTCCACACCATTGTGAGCTGGGATTTCGCCACCTCGGTGATCCCCGGCTGGCACACGACCATTTTCCCGCCCTACTTCGTAGCGGGAGCGATTTTCTCCGGCATGGCCATGGTGCTCACTCTGATGATCATCGCGCGGAAGGTGATGAATCTCGAAGATTACATCACTCACCGGCACGTGGACGTGATGTGCAAGCTCATCATCCTGAACAGCGGCATTGTCGGCCTTGCCTATATGACGGAGTTCTTCACCGCATTCTATTCGGGGAATACCTACGAGCAGTTCACCTTCATCAACCGAGCCTTCGGCCCGATGGCTTGGACTTACTGGGTGATGCTCTCGTGCAACGTGTTCATTCCGCTGCTTCTGTGGATCAAGCGCGTTCGGATGTCCATCGCGATGGTCTTCGTCATCTCCTTATTTATCAACGTGGGCATGTGGTTTGAGCGCTTCGTGATCATCGTCACGAGCCTTCACCGGGATTACCTTCCGGCCAATTGGACCTCGTATACGCCTACCTCGGTCGAAGTGGCCACGCTGCTCGGCAGCTTCGGACTCTTCTTCACTCTGTTCCTGCTCTTCTGCCGACTGCTGCCGATCATCGCCATGGCGGAGGTGAAGGGTGTGATTGGTCATGAGCGATCTCACCATCACGGCGGGAGCGCGACGGGGCATGCACCGGTCGCAAAAATGCATGAATCGAACGCGGAGGTACTGCAATGACAGGCCGTGTGATGGTGGGCGTCTTCACCGATGAAGGCGATCTTCTCGATGTCACCAGGACCGTGCGAAACCGGGGCATCAAAATCGTCGATGTGTATGCGCCTTATGCCGTACACGGCCTCGATAAGGCAATGGGTCTTCCCGCCCCGTGGCGAATTCCCTGGACCTGCTTCGCGCTTGGCGCGATTGGCGCGAT
>JADYZL010000423.1 GCA_020853155.1 Bryobacterales bacterium | reverse complement strand
GGAAGCCGAGTGACGCTGGGGCAAGGGAGTGACGATGGGGAAGGGGGCGTTCCCCTCCCCGATTGCATGCCCTACGGCAGCCACAGAATCGCGCGCGCCAGCACGATCAAGGCGACCACGACGCCGAAGGCGACTACCAGACCGTTGATATCCACGCGGAAGCGGCGGTAGAACCGGCCAAGCCCCTCGCTCAGGCGCAAGTCGCCGAGCTTCAGGATGAGCAGTTCGTGACCTTCTTCGTGAAGCGTCTTCTCTTCTCCGGTGGCTTCGTCCAGATAGCTTGGCGTATCGAGGTGCTCATAGAATGGCTGCGTCATCGATTCCGGCTCCCGGCGGGTCAACAGGCTCACCACGATCAGTGAGGTGAAGCCGGCGATCAGCGCGATCATGCAGTTCCAGGCGTCCCATTTCAGCATCTCGCCGAACTGCCTTTCGGTCATGGTAAAGAACACCAGGGACGAAGTCGCCAGGCTTGCCAGCGCGCCCCAGCGATTGGAGCGCTTCCAGCACATTGCCCCGAACATGCTGATGCCCATGAAGGCGGCGATCGTCTCCGTGAACAGGAACGCTTCGAGCACGCTATCCACGTAGAAGCCGAAGAGGATGCCCAGCGCGGTGATACCGAGGCCGCTCCAGCGCCCGGCCATCAGATAATGGCGGTCCGTGGCGCCTTTGCGAAGGTAGCGCCGGTAGAGATTCTGCGTGAAGAGCGCGCCGCCATCCACCATCATCGCGGAGCAGGTGCTCATGTTCGCCGCCAGCACGCAGGCGATCATCAACCCCACGAAGCCGGGGGCCAGAAGCGCGCGCGTGGCGTAGCCGAATGCCAGTTCCGGGTCCGGGAGGGTAACCCCCCGCTGCATCACCATCACGACCACGATCAGACCGGTGAGCGCCCAGCCGATAGTGCAGAAGCGCTTCGTGAAGTTGCCGTAAGCAAAGCCGATGCGGCAGGTGCGCTCGTCCTTGCCGGTGCCGACCGCCGCCAGCATGTGAGGCTGGGCCATGATGCCGATAAGGCCGTTGATGGTGAGGATTACGATCATGAACAACCCGATATCTCCTGGGGCCACCATCGTAAGCATGTGCTCCGGCAATTCCCGGCGGACGGCCGTGAAGCCGCCGATCTCCGCAAGCCCGAGGGGCACCAGCATGAAGGAGAGGGCAATGATGAAGAAGCTCTGCGCGAAATCGGTATAGGCCGCCGCATAGAGCCCGCCCACAAAGCTGTAGGCCAGAAAGGTGAGGGTCATCACAAAGACCACGGTATTCGGCTCAACCGTTCCCCCCGCCGCCGCGCTCACCAGCTTGCCCGCGCCCTTCATCATCGCCCCGAGGTTAAAGATGAAGTAGCTCAGCGCGAACACGCTGTAGACACCGCCCATCCATTGCCCATAGCGGTTCTCGTAGAATTCGCCGATGGTGGTGCAACGGCAGCGCCGGAAGATTGGCGCGAGAATCCAATAGAAGGGTGTGATGAAGAGGTTTTTCCATTGATACCAGATGGCCGCGTAGCCGCTCTTGAAGGTTGCCCCGGTGAGCGATACGGGCATCTCGGCGTGGGTTCCAACGCCGAAAGATTGAGCGATTAGAAGCCAGATGTTGAAGGAGCGGCCACCCAGAAAGTAGTCGTGCGTATCCTTCACGCGCCGGGCGGCGGCAAAGCCGATGATCAGGATGAGGATCAGGTAGCCGAAGATGACTGCCCAATCAAGTGGATGCAGGTCAATTGTCATGAACTAAAAACGGTATCACCAAAAGCCGGGTGCCGGCGAGTTTTGGCGACGGAAATCGCGCGGAAACTTTGCCTGATTGATGGGGTGAATATCGGAGATCGTCCAGCGGGGTGGCTGCAATCCCCGGTTCGCTGAAGGGACGGAAGGTCCGGTTTGTCCGCCGAGCCTGCGCCTGAGATGTTCGGCTCCAGAACCCAGACCGGGGCGTCCGCGTGTAACGCAACGCTGGCTTACCCAGTCCAATACAATGGATACGTCGATTGGCGGGGCGATTCCGCCTGCTGTTTTCCGGTTTACAATCAAACAGCACGTTCGATAGACTCAACGTTGCGCCAGTCTGCGTTCATCTTTGTTTGAGAGGGTAGTGTCCTATGCCTGAAAAATCTCCTGTTTCCCGGCGAGCCTTCGTACAGACCGCCGGAGTGGCCACCGCAGCCGCTGTGGCATCCAAGTATGTCGCTGCGTCCCCTGCCATTCTGAAAACAAGGGCCGCCGGCGCCGAGGTGAAGTATGGCTTCATCGGACCGGGTAGCCGTGGAACCCGCCTCATGGAGCGGCATCTCACGAAGATCGATGCTGGGCGTTGCGTAGCCGTATGCGACGTTTACCAGCCGAACCTCGATAACGCCGCGAAAGTGATCGGCACGAATCCGGACAAATACAACGATTACCGGGAGTTGCTGGCGCGCAAGGACGTCGAAGCTGTTTTCATCACGGTGCCGATTAGCGTTCACTACCCTGTGATGCGCGACGCGCTGCTAGCCGGCAAGCACGTTTTCTGCGAAAAGAGCCTGGTTTTCAAACCGGAAGAGTACCACGGCCTGAAGAAACTGCACGAAGAGAATCCGAACTTGATGATTCAAGTGGGGTTGCAGCGCAATTACAGTCTCTTCTACCAGCTTGCCGAGGATATGATCCGCAAAGGCACCATCGGCGAGGTTACACATATCTTCGGTCAGTGGCACCGCAACACCAACTGGCGGCGCCCGCTCACCGATCCCAAGCTCGAACGGCAGATCAACTGGCGTATGTACCGGGATCTTTCAAACGGACTCACCGGCGAACTCGCTTCGCACCAGATCGACGTCTCGGACCG
>JADYZL010000422.1 GCA_020853155.1 Bryobacterales bacterium | reverse complement strand
GGGTTTGGCTACGACCCGCTCTTCTTCCACGCCCCATCCGGGCGCACCACCGCCGAACTCACGCCGCAAGAAAAGCTCTCGATCAGCCATCGAGGGCAGGCATTCCGGGCGTTGTTACGATGGCTGGCCGGCCAGCGGGAAATGAATCCTTAACGGGCTTGGGCGCGCAAGAGATTCGCGATGCTCACGGCCTGCCCGACATGGCGCTGCGTGTGCTCCGCAATGTGGACAATGAGCCCGATCACGGTGGTGGGCAGTTCCTTCCGGCCCACGGTACGGTTTTCGGTGATCCGCGATGGGTCAAGCGCGCGAACCACGGCCTCGCAGCCTTTGAACGCGGCATCCACACCTGCAAGCAGGGTGGCGGCGTCGATATCTCCGGGGTTCTTTTCGTCGCGAAGAACGGCCATCTGCTCCGCGCTAAGCGACTCTCCCCGGAGGTATGTACCGAGGCGATCAACCGAACCCGCAATGTGACGGAGCTGAAAGCCGAGAGTGGGAACGCCGTCGACTCGCCGCCAGATCTGATCGGCGCTCAACCCGGAGGTTGCGTTCGCAAGGTCTTCCCGTGCCATTTCAAAGCTCATCAGCAAGGGTGCGACAAGCGGGTGAACGCCCTCGATCGGGCCTCGTAACCAAGCTTCTACCATGGCCCCATCCTAGCGCAGACCGGCGGTGGAAGCGCCGTTTTCCCCCATCACGGACAAAAGAGTGCAATCTCCTATAAGATCGGAAATGTCTAAGTGGACATTTTTGGTCGTGATTGCTAGACTCAGGAAAGGAATCGCAATTGAGGAGTCCTACCGGGATGGGTTCGCAGATTACTTTGCGCACGACGTGCTGTGAGAATTACAAGGTGACGGGGGAGCGCTGCTCGGTTTGTCCGAACCGGTTGGAGAACCAGTTGATCCGGCTGAATATCGCCCCGTCCGCGCCTGTGACCTCCGGGAACGCCGCCCGGCGTCCGTTTCGCTCCTGCTTCCGCCAACCGGAAGAGAACCCGGAGATATCCGTGGTATTGGGCGGCTGAGCGCCAATTCCCGCCCGCTCCGATTCTGTTGCCTTCGCTCCCGTTGCCTTCGCCGGTTTCAGCCATGGGGTGCTTTCACCCGGAGCGGCTCCCTTCTCCCATACCTGACTTGCCTTGCAGACTATCGGCCCCTGCCGCTTCCGGCGCTCGTGCGATATACCCTATGAGTAGACATAACTTTGGGCTGCAAGGGAGGAAATCATGACAGATTCCATTCGCACGATGGCGCGAGAGGACCGTACCACATCCGGGCCGGCCGTAACGTTCGCCCTTTCCGCCGAGTTGAAGCGCTTGCGGGAAGAACCGGAATGGATTTCCGGTACGCGGAACTCGGTGACCGTCGTAAAGACGGCGAACCTGAGCGTGGTGCTGACGGCGGTGAAGAAAAATGCCACGCTCTGCGGGCACGAGGTGGATGGGCCGATTACGCTACAGGTTCTCTCAGGCGAGATCCAGGTTGACGTGGCCGGCACGCCCCAGACGATCACGGCGGGAACGGTGATCGCGCTCGACAACGCGGTGCCTCACGAGATCAAAGCGCTTGAAGATAGCGAATTTCTTTTGACCATCGTACGGGACATCAAATAAGCGGGGCAGCGCCGCACAGCGTGAGGAACCAGGCGGGGCCAAGCCGGACGACGCCAAGCCAAGCCGTGCGGCGCTGCCGTTTCGCGATTATGTCGACTTCGGCTTTTCCTTCGCTGCGAGATTGAATGCAACGGCGGCGCGGATCAGTTCCTTGAGTGCCGGCTCATCGATCTCGCCGCCTTCGGCGATGTCGATGGCGCGGCGTGTGTTCGCTTCGAGGCTCGCATTGAAGAGGCCCGACGGGTCTGGTAGCGAGGCGCCCTTGGCGAAGGTGAGCTTCACCTTGCTCTTGTAAATCTCCCCAGTACAAACAATGCCCGTATGAGACCAGACCGGCGTCTCCAACCACTTGAGTTCCTCCAGAACGTCCGGGTCGGCCTCACGGATGATCTTGCGAACCCGCGCGAGCAGTTTCCCGCGCCAGTCGCCAAGCTTGCGAATTTTCGCGTCAATCGAATCTGCCGCGGATTCCGCGGGCACGGATTTCTTCATCACTACACTCCCAGAATGAAATGAATTACCAGATTAGGATGAGTTGGCACAATCATACCAATTCAATCCGGCGGATGGCCCGAGGTAGAACGCGAAAGTCGATGCCGACTGTCCGACGGATTCCCCGCCCTGACTCGGAGCCGCTCCGCTGGTAAGATGCAGAGGGATCGCGGAGAGAGCGAGAGGCAAGGAATGAAGCAGCTCAAATGGATTCTAGTGCTGGCTGCCTGTTTGGCGATGGGCGCCGGGAAGCCGCTATGGAATGTGAGAGACCACATCCCGCTTGACGAATTCACGGTCCAGAGCCATCGTGGCGCGGGAGTGCTTTCGCCGGAGAATTCGGTGGAGGCGTTCGAGATCGCCTGGGGGCTGCGGACGGTTCCCGAGGCCGATCTGCGTACGACGTCCGATGGCGTGATTGTCGCGTTTCACGACAACGACTTCAAAAGGATCCTGCCCAAGGCAGATGCGGCGATGCAGGCGAAAGGAATCAAGGATCTGACGTGGAAGGAAGTGAGCGCACTCGACATCGGTTCCTGGAAAGGCTCGCAATTCGCGGCGCAGCGGATCGCCCGAATGACCGACGTCTACCGCATCCTTGAGCAGCATCCGGAGCGCCGCCTGTACATCGACATCAAGAATGTGGACCTCCCGCAGCTTGCCCGCGAGAGCCGCAGGGTGCACCCGCAACTGATTCTGGCGAGCACGGATTACGGCATCATTCGCGAGTGGAAGCGGCTTGCCCCTCGCTCCTCCACGCTGCACTGGATGGGCGGCACGGAGGAACAGCTTGCGGCGCGATTAGCCGCGCTCCGCAAGACCGGCTTCGCGGATATCACGCAATTGCAGATTCATATCGGGGTGAGCGCGGCGGGCATTACGCCCAGTGATCGCTTCCTGATTGCGGCGGGGGAGGAGCTGCGATCCCACGGCATTCTCTTTCAGGCGCTCCCGATGATGAACAAGGATCCGAAGCTGTTCCAGCATCTGATGGATCTGGGCGTTGCCAGCTTCGCCACCGATTACCCGGACGTGGTGATGAACGCCATTCGCGACTACTACAAACAAAAGCGATGACGACTGCGAATCCATCGGGGGAGAGCCTCCTCCGCGCGGCGCTGAAGGCGGCCCGCGAAACCAAGCACCTCCGCCTGGGGAAGGGCTCCCGGAGCGAGACCGGAGAGGTGTTCTCCGCATTGTACGGAAGCTCCCCCGCCTTGGTGATCGCGGACGAGAATACGTTTGCCGCCGCAGGCCGGGATGTCTCCGATTCGCTGCGCGCGGCAGGGCAGGCCACTGTGCCGCCGCTGATTCTGCGCGGCCCGGCGGCGGGCGTGCCGGTTCCGGCGGAATACGGATACGTCGATCAGGTACGCGAAGGGTTGCGCGCGACCGATGCGATCCCGATCGCTGTGGGCGCGGGGACCATCAGCGACCTGACGAAGTTGGCCGCGCATCAGGCTGGCCGGCCGTATATGACCGTGGCCACGGCTGCTTCGATGGACGGGTATACGGCGTTCGGTGCATCCATCACGCACGAGGGATCGAAACAGACGTTCGATTGTCCGGCCGCGGAGGCGGTGGTGGCGGACCTCGATGTGATCGGCGCGGCTCCGGAAGGGATGAACGCGTCGGGCTTTGCGGACCTGGCTGCAAAGATTCCGGCCGGGGCGGACTGGCTGGCCGCGGATGCCGCGGGTGTCGAGAGAATCGACACCGCCGTGTGGGGCACCGTGCAGCAGGAATTGCGGAAATGGTGTTCAAGCCCCAGCGGCGTCGCGCGACGGGATCCCGAAGCCGTTCGCGGATTGATCACCGGGCTGCTGATGACGGGGTTCGCGATGCAAGCGGCGCGCACGAGCCGCCCGGCATCCGGGGCGGAGCATCAGTTCAGCCATCTTTGGGATATGGAGCACCACACCCACAATGGCGTTGCGCCCTCGCACGGCTTCAAGGTGGGGATTGGGTCCCTGGCCTCCACCGCGATCTACGAGACCTTGCTTGCCCTGCCGGACGGGTGGTTTGAGGTGGAACGCGCGGTGGTAGCCTGGCCGGATGCGGCCGCAATGGAAACCGAGATTGACGGGCTGTTCGCCATCCCGGAACTTCGGGTGAAGGCCCGGGAAGAGAGCCTCGCGAAACTTCCCTCGCGAGAGCGGTTGCGCGACGAACTGGCAAGGCTGCATTCCGTCTGGCCCGCGCTGGCGGCGCGGCTTCGAGCACAGTTACTCCCCTACGCGGAACTTCGCGACATGCTTGCCGCGGCGGGCGCGCCTACCGATAGCCGCGAGATCGGCATCGCCCCGGAGCGGCTTGCGCTCAGTTGCCGCAAGGCGTACCACATTCGCAGACGCTACACGGTGCTGGATCTGGCGCGCCGGACGGGGAAGTTCGACGAGGCGATTACCGGGATGAGCGCGCGGACGGGCGTGGCGCGATGATCGAGGCGCTCGCGAGCGTGCGGCACGTCGTTCTGGACATGGACGGCACGATTTACAAGGGCTCCACACTCTTCCCCTGGACGCTGGAGTTTCTCGAAGACTTGCGGCACGCGGGAATCGGCCACACGTTCCTCACCAACAATACCTCGCACAGCAAGAGCGACTACGTGGAGCGGCTGCGGGCGATGGGCATCCCCGCGAATGAGGGAGAGATCTACACGGCGGCGGATGCCACACTCGACTACCTCCGGCGGCGCCTGCCCGGCGCGCGGCGCATCGCCCTGTTGGGGACGCCATCGCTCCGCGGGCAGTTCGAGGGGGAGGGCTTCGCGGTTGATTTCGACGCACCGGACGCCGTGGTTGTGGGATTCGATACGACCCTCGATTACGCACGATTGTGCCGCGCGGCCTGGTGGATTTCGCGAGGGCTTCCCTACATCGCAACGCATCCCGATCTGGTCTGCCCCACCGACGAACCCACTGTGCTGGTCGATTGCGGGGCGATTTGCGCGGCCCTGAACGCCGCGACGGGGCGAACGCCAGTGGTACTCGGTAAACCGGACCCCGCCATTCTGCAAGGCATCGCGCGAAAACACGGACTTGCCATGGATGCGATCGCAATGGTGGGAGACCGGCTTTATACGGACGTGGTGCTTGCACAACGGGCCGGCGCGGTCTCCGTGCTGGTGCTCTCCGGCGAGGCCACGCGCAAAGATGCCACTGCGTTGAGCCCGCCGCCCGACGTGGTGCTCTCGCATGTTGGGGAACTCGGCGGGACGTTCCGCAGGAAGCCACTCCCGTAGGCCGCTCCGTGAGCCACATCGGAAAATTCATTTTGAAGAGGGAACATGTCACAACTCATCGCCAGGCTCGGAATGTACCCGCCACTCACGTGGGGCTACCTGGGGCTGTTGGTCTTCATGATCGGGGACGGCGTGGAATCGGGATACCTCTCCCCCTTCCTCACCCAGCATGGATTCTCGCAGCAGGGAGTGGCTTTGGTGTTCACCGTGTATGG
>JADYZL010000421.1 GCA_020853155.1 Bryobacterales bacterium | reverse complement strand
GATAGGCCCAGTGCGCCTGGTTCATCACGCCGTGAATCCGCAGCCCCGTATCTTGCGCGGCCTTGGCCAGGTCCTCCACCACTCGCGGATCTTCCGTCGTATTGGTCTCCACGCAATCAAAGCCGGCGTCCTTCGCCATCTGGAAGCGGAGCTTATTGCTCCCCTGCCGGCCCAGCATGCCGTAGACAAGCCCTTTCTCCACGGGCAATCGCCCGGATGTCTGAGCGGCGGCCAAACCGGTGAGCGCACCCGCGGCGGCCGTTGTGGCAAGAAATGAACGTCGATCCATAATGATTCTCCTGTCGTGGGGCCGGACGGTTGGCCGGTCTCATCCATCATATCCCCGTCCGCCTCTTTGTTCTTGAACCGGTTAGCACCCAGGCGCGGGTTCCCGAATTTCCAGCGTTTTATTTCGTCCCGAAGCGCCCCGGATGATTTCGACACGGCTTCGTGGCACGGCGAAATGCTCCGCAACCGCGCGCAGCACCGCCTCATTTGCCTTCCCATCCACGGGAGGCGCATTCACCAGAACCAGCAGGCTTCCGTCTTCCCGCGGCTCAACCCGCGTGGCCCGGGCATTCGGCTTCACCTTCACTTCGATTCGCATCGCCACTCCATGCTATCGCCTGGGATGCGCGCGCCAAGCCATCGGTTCCCCTGTCACCCGGCCCTCCCACCGCGACCGCCTCTCCCCGCTCAGCTATTCTGAAGGGAATGCCCACCTGGAAAGCAACTGTGGAGTATGACGGTTCCCGCTACAGTGGCTGGCAGGAGCAAAAAAATGCGCCGAAGACCGTGATGGGAGCGCTCCGCGAGGCCATCGAAAGCGCGCTGGCCACGCAGGCGGAAATGCAGGGCGCCGGCCGCACGGACGCGGGCGTTCACGCACTCGCGCAGGTTCTGCACATCAAGGCCAACCCGAAGCGAAACCTTTCTCCTGGGCAAATCCTCGACGCCGTGAACGGCTCGCTCGGCCATGACATCGTCCTCCTTTCGGTCGAGGAAGTGCCGGAGCGCTTCCATGCACGGCACCATGCCGAAAGCCGGCGCTATCTTTACCGCATCTCGCTCCGCAAGAATGCCTTTGCCAAGCGGCACGTCTGGTGGATCAAGGAACGGCTGAACGTGTCCGCCATGCGCGAAGCGGCCGCCCTGCTCCCCGGTCGCCACGATTTCAGCGCCTTCCACGCGAATGACCCCGCGCGGCCCGATGAATCTCCCATTGTCGTTGTGGAGAGCGCCCGATTGGACAGCGAGGGCGAGGAGTTGCAGTTCCGCATCGAGGCCTCGCACTTCCTCTGGCGAATGGTCCGCCGGATCGTGGGCGCTCTGGTGAAAGTGGGCGCCGGCGAGTTCCCCCTCGCCGATTTCGCCGCGGCGCTGGACGGGGATGTGCGTTTTCAGGACGCGATCTCGCGTTGGACGGCGCCCGCCGCGGGACTGTATTTGGAATCCGTCCGCTACCCGGCAGATCTGGCTTCGGTAATCAAACCGCAGCGCATGCCGGAGGAGAATCCAGCGAAACGGGCAATCTCGCGCTCGCTTCCACCCGCCAAGAGGCGGGGCGCGGCTTCAAAACGAAAAGGCCCACCCGCGCGCAAGGACGTGTGGCGCCCAAAGCGTTCTGAAAATACGCAGCCCTGACCGGGCCAGGGCCGAAGAGCCGCCGTCTTAGAATCCGCCGCCGTTGCCGGCCTGCATCAGCGTCGTCAATCGCTGCGTGTCGATCTTGATCTTGCCTTCTTTTTGCAGACGCTCCTGGATGCCGCTGATATATAGCTCCACCCGCTCCTGCGATTTCACCGCCGAAAGCTGCTTCCGCAGTTCCTCGCGCTCCCCGGCCAGTTCCGCCAGGTTCGCATCCGTCCGGCTGGTCACCCGCACCAGATACATCCGCGAGGCGGAGCGGAACGGGGGTAGCGTGTCGCCAACCTTCACATCGAACGCCTTATAAACTTCACCAGCGTTCCCGATGCCCTCCGCGGCGGTGATCCGCGTGAACGGAGCCGCCGTTCCGTAAGTCAGCCCGGCATGCTGCGCGACCGTCTTCATGGACGCGCCCGCATCCACAGCCTCCTTCGCTTCCGTCAGCTTCTTCTCCGCCAGCGCGCCCGCCATCTGGTTCCTCAGCGCTTCCTCCACGCGTCCCCGCGCTTCCTCGAAGGTCGCCTCCCGGGAAGGCTCGAACTTGCGGATCACCGCGAACGCCATCGCGCCGCCGCCGACATCCGCCACATTGGTCACATCGCCCTCGGGCGCGGTGCTCACTTCCTGCATCAGCGGCGTGTTCCCCGCAATGTTTCCGGCGGACATATTCGGCGCAATATCCTTGAACGACGAAATCTGCGCCAGCGGTTCCTTCGCCACGATTTCCGTTAGCTGGGATGGGTTCGCCTGCACCGCATCATGAAGCCGCTCCGCTGTCGATTGCACCAGATCGGCCGCCTTCTGCTGCGCCAGGCTGGAAGCGATCTGCTCGCGAACTTCTGCCAGAGGCTTCACCCGCGCGTCCTGCCGCGTCTTGCACTTGATGATGTGATATCCGTACTCGGTTTCGACGACGTCGCTGATCTGTCCGGGCTGTAGCGCGAAGGCCGCCTTCTCAAACGCGGGCACCGTCTGGCCCCGCACCACGACGCCGAGTTCACCGCCCTTATCCTTGTTCGATTGATCTTCGGAATACTCCGCCGCGAGCTTGGCGAAATCGCCCCCTGCCTTCAACTTCGCCAGCACCTCATCCGCCTTCTTGAGAGCGGCGGCCTTCTGTTCCGGCGTCTTCCCTTCCGTGGTGAACAAGATGTGCTGCAAATCCAGTTGCGATTCCACGCTCCATTGGTCCATGTTCGCGTTGTAAAAAGCTTGGATCTCCTCCGGACTTACGCGGAAGCCCTCCATCGCGCGTTCGAGCGAAACGCGAACCACGTCAAAATCGCGGCGCTCCGGCACGCGCGTCTTGTTCCCAACCTGCGAATAGAAGTGCTTCACCTGCTCTTCGGTGGGCGTCACCTGCGAAAGAAGCTTCTCCGGTTCGATATACGCGTATTCAAGCGCCACTTTGTCGTTGCGCTCATGCAGCGCCGCATCAATATCCGCCGAGCTCACCACCACGCTCCGCGCAACGATGGCGCTCAAGCGGTTCGTGATCAACTGTTTCCGCACGTTGGCTTCAAACTGCGCTGGGGTCGTGCCGTTCTGTTCCAGCAACATCCGGTACTGGTCCAGACCGATAAACTGCCCGCCCGGCGAGAACGTGGGCATCTGCCGGATCATCAGCGCCAATTCCTGGTCGCTCACGTCAAAATCCAGCTTCTTGGCTTCATAGAGCAGCGCGCGCTCCTGCACCAGAGTCTGGAACGCCACCGGATACAACGAAGACATTTCGCTCGGTGACATCACCCGGCCCTGCTTCGCAAGCTGCTGCACCGTTTCCCGGACTTGCGCGATCGTGATCGGTTCCCCCGCCACCTCGCCCAGGGTTTGCGCATTCGCGCCGAAATCGGCGCCGCCGAATCCGGGAATCAGCGTGATCACCATGGCGGCGGCCACCAGCAGAAGGATCGCGCCCAAAAAGATGCGCACGGCTTTGGCGCGGCTTCGGAAAAGGTCAAACATAAAACTCCAACTCCCTGGGAGGTCGAATCCTTAAGTATATCGTGGCTCGGGCATCCATCCGGTAACGCTATGCTGGATAGATTCCTTCTTATGTCTCTAGATCCCCAAAACTCGCCCGCCGTTACCTCCGTTCCGGCTGGCGCAGCCGCCCCTTCCCCGCTCGTTCCGGCTCCCTTCTCCTACCGGGATGGGGATCTCTACTGCGACGATGTCCGGTTGAGTGAGATCGCCGCGGCCGCCGGAACCCCCTGCTATGTGTACGGCGCCGCGGGCATCCGGGATCGCTACCTGGCATACCGCGACGCCCTCGTCGGCGTTCCGCATGCCATCTGTTACGCCGTCAAGGCGAATAGCAGCCTCGCCATCCTGAGGCTCCTCGCCGAACTGGGCGCCGGCTTCGACATCGTTTCCGGTGGGGAACTCTTCCGCGTGCTGCGGGCTGGGGGCGACCCCGCGAAGGTCGTCTTCTCCGGCGTCGGGAAGGCCGAATCCGAAATCGCCTACGCTCTCAACCAGGGAATTCACAGCTTCAATTGCGAATCGGAATCCGAGTTGCTCCTCCTGGCCGCCACGGCCCGCGGAATGGGAACCCGCGCCAGAGTCTCCCTGCGCGTCAACCCGGACGTCGATGCCAACACGCACCCCTATATTTCCACCGGGCTCCAGGAGCACAAATTCGGCATCCCCTTCCCCGAAGCGCGCCGCCTCTATACCCAATACCGCGGCGATCCGGGCATCGAGTGGGTCGGCGTAAGCTGCCACATCGGCTCTCAGATCCTCGATGTCAGCCCGCTCGTGGAAGCCGTGGAGAAGGTGCTCGCGCTTGCGTCGGATCTGCGCGCGGAAGGCATACCGATTCAGGAAGTGGATATCGGCGGCGGTCTCGGAATCGCCTACCGCCCCCAGGAAGAACCCACCGCCATCCCTTCGTTCATAGCCCAGGTGCTCGAGAAGTTCCGGCTCAGCGGGTTCTCCCTGGCCGTGGAGCCGGGGCGCTCCCTCGTGGCCGAATCCGGCGTGCTCCTCACCAGGGTGTTGCACCTCAAGCCGGGTTCCGACCGAAACTTTGTCATCGTGGATGCCGCGATGAACGATCTCATCCGGCCGGTTCTCTATCACGCGCACCACGAGATCGCGCCTCTCACGCTCCGCCCAAGCCAGCCCCTGGTCGCCGATGTCGTCGGCCCGGTCTGCGAATCCGGCGATTTCTTTGCCCGTAAGCGCACCCTCCCGGAGGTATCTCAGGGCGAATGGCTGGCCATCTGTGCCGCCGGAGCCTATGGATTCTCCCTTTCCTCGAACTACAACGCCCGGCCTCGCGCCGCGGAGGTGCTGGTCGAGGGCGCCACCTGGCGCGTCGTTAGAGAACGGGAATCCTGGGAGGACCTCATCCGGGGCGAGTCGTTCTAACCCTCAGCCGGCCCCGCTTTCGGCCTGCTATTCCCGCAGGTAACCGGCTTCATCCGTTTATCCTTCGCGGCGGTGGCCTTCCAGGAATTGGAGAAAGATCCGCGCCGTCCGGTCCAGATTCTCGATCTGCCCGCCACCCTCGAGCGGGGCGCACATCTCGTATGCCACCGGGCCCCGGTACCCAACCTCCCGCAGTCCCTCGAAAAACGCGCCGTAATCCAGTTCCCCCTCCCCCGGCGCGGTCGCCCGCGTCAACGCCGGCGTACAGGGCGCATAGTGGACATGATCGGGGCGATAAGTGAACTGTGGCATCACTTTATAGTCCGCAACCGTGGTGAATGCCAGCCAGGGCGCTATCTCCCGCACAGCCTGTCGCAATTGCTCGCCCCGTGCCCCTTGCAGCCAGACTGCCCAGCAATCAAAAGCCGCCTTAATCCTCGGATGATCCAACTCCCGCAACAACCACGCAAATTCCTTGAAGTGGGCCGCAATATCATGATGGTTCTGCAAAAGCAAGGTCACACCGAAATCGTCCGCATACTTAGCTGCCAGCCGAAGGCCGCGGATCACCTCGCCGTACTGTAGGTCATAGGCCACGTCATCCAACCGATACCCGGTGAACACTCGCAGAGATCCGCATCCCAGATCCGCGCACAATTCACAAAGCTGGGCAATGTAGAGCGCATTCATTTCGCCCGATGGAATGCCCGGCCTTCGCATTCCACAAGTAAAATCCGTGTATCCCATCAGCGCGGCCAGATGCAGCCCCTCATCCGCGATCCGGGCCTTCAGGGCAAGCCGCTCCTCCTTGGAATAGGCGGCCGGCGATACGTGCGGGGCCTTCCCGACCAGCGCCACCGCGCCGAATCCCAATTCCCGGGCCTTAGCCAGGAACTCGGGGATCGGGAGAAACGCCTGGCCCGGCCATGCCGCTGAATAGCTCACAGAGTGCAGAACGGGGGTAAACATAGCACGTAACGTCGTTGATAATCTCGAATATATCGGACGATGCGAATTCTATCGCTTCCCGTACTCATTGTCATCCTCGCTCGGCTCCGATAGAGGATCTCTTTTCACCCTTGCTGAAACGAAACCCGTTAACAGTATCGTCTATCCTTCATGGCGGCCAGCCGGGAGCGATTCTTGAAGCAACATCGCGTATCCACGAAAATCGGCAAAGAAAAGTTGCATTTTGCCATATCTTGATCGCCGAACTGTATATAATACGGAGGTTGATGCAAACGCCACCTGATGATTGCATCCACACTCGCGAACGAAGCGGGAAAATCACCGTCACCCGGTTTGTCACAAGCGAAATTCGACAGGCAAACCGCCGGAAGGAATCACCCCGGCAATACGAGGAGTTACGGAAATGAATGGGAGAAACGCCATGAGCAACACACCTCTGGACCAGGTTCTGAAAGCCAAAGCCGATTATGAGTCGAAGCGGCAGGCCGCCATCAATGATTTGCTGGCCAAGCGCTCCGAAATTGATAAGCAACTCGAAGCCCTCGGCTATGACGAAAACGCCAAAGTGAAACGCCGGGGCCGCCGCGGCCCGATGTCGGAAGAGACACGCGAGAAGATGCGCCTCGCCTGGAAGCGCCGCAAAGAGAAGGAAGCCGGCGGCAGAGGAAAGAAAGGTTAACCCTTCCGGCAATCCGCGGGCGCCGCATATTCGAGTGGCGCCCGTGGAGCCCGTCGCTCCCCCACGCTGCGCGGCCCCCGCCTGCCCCTCCACACCCCTCCTCCCCCGCTCCGCCTCGCTTCATTGCAAACTAGATAGAAGGATGAATCCTCTTTCGCGAAGCCGGGCGGTGTACGCTAAATGACCGCCCCTGTTGTCGTCGCCATTGACGGTCCGGCGGGCGCCGGCAAGAGTACCGTGGCCAAACGGGTTGCCGGACGCCTTGGTTACCTCTACGTCGATTCCGGAGCAATGTACCGGGCCGTAGCGCTTTGGGCGCTCCGCAACGGTACCGGCCTCGAAGACTGGCACCGCCTCGAACAGTTGGCGCTCGCCGCCGACATCCAGCTCGAAGAGCGCACAGACCGCGTTTATCTGAACGGAGAAGACGTTACCGAGGCCATCCGCGCCGAGGGGATTTCGAGTGCGGCCTCCCGGATTTCCACAGTCCCGGGCGTCCGCAGGGCATTGGTGGAGAAGCAAAAGCAGTTCGCGCTGAGCCACAGCGTGGTCATGGAAGGCCGTGACATCGGAACCGTCGTATTCCCCAACGCGCGCGTCAAGATCTTCCTTGATGCGGCGCCTGGAATTCGCGCGGACCGCCGCCACCGGCAGCTTCTCGATAAAGGAATCGAAAACGATCCGTCGGAAACGGAGCGGGAGATCCGCGTCCGTGACAACCGCGACCGCACCCGCGCCGAAGCCCCCCTGCTGCAGGCGCCCGACGCCGAGTATGTCGACGCCACGTCGATGGATCTCGAAGAGGTGGAAGAGGCCGTCTTGCGTATCATTCGCACCCGCACCTCGCATTGAGCGCATCCGGGCGTCCCCGGTCGAAGAAAGGAATCAGTAAAGCGTGCAGAATCTCCTGGTCATGAAGTTTGGCGGCACCAGTATGGGTACTCCGGAAAGCATCCGGAGCGTCGCCGCCATCTGCAAAGAGCAATCCGCCCGGCGCCCCACCGTCGCCGTCGTTTCCGCGATGTCGAAGGTCACGGACCTGATGCTCGAAACGATGTTCCACGCCGAACGCGGCGACGAAGCGAGCTTTTCCGAAAACCTGCGCCGGCTCCGGCGGCGGCATGAGGAAACCTGTTCGGCCCTCATCCCGGAAGAGTTCCAACCCGAGATCCGGGACCGCCTGGAGGCCCTGCTCGCCCGCTTTGACCGCATCGTTCGCGGCATGGCCATGCTGCGCGAGCGTCCGCCCCGCGCCCTCGACGAAGCCGTCAGCCTCGGGGAAGCCCTCTCCGCCACGCTGCTCGCGGGCTATCTCGAATCCACCGGGCAGACCGCGGCCGTGGTCCTCGGCTCGGAAGTCATAATCACGGATCCCATCCACGGCAACGCCACCCCTCGCATGGAACTCACAGCCTTCCGTGCGAAGGAAGGCATCCTGCCCCTGCTCACCGGCAAGATCTTCCCCGTGGTTACCGGATTCTGCGGCGCCACCGAAGACGGCCACATTACCACCCTCGGCCGCGGCGGCTCGGATTTCACCGCCACCATCCTCGCCGCCGGGCTCGACGCCTCCGAAGTCTGGATTTGGACGGATGTCGATGGCATTATGTCCGCGGACCCACGCGTCGTCCCCGATGCCATCGTCCTTCCCGAGATCACCTATAGTGAAGCAGCCGAACTCGCCTATAACGGCGCCAAGATTCTGCACCCCCGCACGCTGCTGCCCATCGCCGAACGCAGTATCCCGCTTTGGAGCAAGAACACCTTTAACCCCTCCTTCCCCGGCACGAGAATCGTCAACCACACCCAGAATGGCGATGGCGCCCGCGCGGTGACTTCCTCGAAGAACGTGGTGCTCATCAGCGTGGATCCCGCCAGCGCCTCTGTCAACCCGAATGCCGTGATGGCCCGCTGCCTGGATGCCGTTGCCCGCGTCAACGCCGAGGTGCTCGCATTCTCCAGTTCGAGTTACCGCCAAAGCTTCTGCCTCCTCGTCCGCCGCGACGAACTCGCCGACGCTACGCGGAGCATTGAAACCGCCCTCAGTCTCGAACTCAACCACGGCTACATCCGGCCACTCGACATTAACGACGATGTCGGGCTCCTCGCCATCGTCGGCGAAGGCATGAAGGGCACCCCCGGCCTCGCCGGCCGCATCTTCACGGCCATCTCCCGCGAGCAGGTGAATATCATCGCCATCTCTCAAGGGGCCAGCGAACTCACGATCGCCATCATCGTGCGGCGCGACGGCGTCGAGAAGGCGGCGAAAGCGGTTCATGCGGAATGCGGCCTGGGCGCGGCCGGGCTAAGCCCCCTGTAGCGTCCGCCGGCATCGGAAGTCATCCGGCCTGAAGCCGATTGATTCAGGCCGGCTCTTCATGTCAGGCTTAATAGGAGCTAATCCCAGCCCGATCACCGGGCGCCGCGCGCCGTTATAAGCTATCGGCGTGGTTCGCCCGCCCACCACAATGCGGGCTCCGTCTTTGTATCGCGGGCGAGAGCGGAATCGCGATACACCCCTTGTTTCGCGTTCCCGAGCGAATCATCACTGGCTCTTCGCAGTTCAAAGGAGGAGAAAACGATGGCTGACTTTCATCAATCCGGCAAAGTCACGACGCTGCACCGGCTGCGCCCCAGTGTCTACGACCGGCTCGAAACGGACATGCTCGCATTCGCCGAGGAGTCTCGCGTGGGGCTTGTGCTTCCGGCGCTCTATACGGAATTCGAGTCGCCCGCCATGCAGGGGATCGTCGACGAGTTACGCCACGTCCGGTTCATCGGCCAAATCGTCGTCGCGCTTGGCCGCGCCACCCTGGAACAGTTCCGTCACGCCCGTTCGTTTTTCAAGGATTTCCCCTACCCGGTCCATTTCTTGTGGATCAATGGAGACCGCGTCCAGAATCTCTTTGCCCGCTTTGACGAAGTGAGCCTTTCCGCCGGCCGCGACGGCAAGGGCCGCAGTTGCTGGCTGGCTTATGGATACCTGCTCGCACGGGGAGATTGCGACGTCATCGCGCTCCACGATTGCGATATCCGCAACTACAACCGCGAGTTTGTCGCCCGTCTCTGCTACCCCATCGTGAACTCCAATCTCGGCTTCGAATTCTGCAAAGGTTTCTATGCCCGCGTCAGTGACCGCATGCATGGCCGCGTCACCCGTCTCTTCATGACGCCGCTCATCCGGTCCATGGAGAGCATGGCCGTCGGCACCCCCTTCCTGCGCTTCATCGATAGCTTCCGTTACCCCCTCTCCGGCGAATTCGCCATGCGCGCCGATCTCGCGCTCGTGAACCGGATCCCCAGCGATTGGGGCCTCGAAGTGGGCGTCCTCGCCGAGGTCTTCCGCAATTGCGCGCCCGCCCGCATTT
>JADYZL010000420.1 GCA_020853155.1 Bryobacterales bacterium | reverse complement strand
GTTACTCCATCAACCAGCGCGAAAGCGAATTCAATTACGTGACGCGCACCGGGGTGAACCCCCCGGGCAATCGCGATCTGATGCGCGTAAACAAGGATTGGAACCTGTTTGCCGTGAACCGGACGGGCTATTCGAACACCCATTCGCTGCAGGCGGAATATGAGAAGCGCTATTCGAGCGGCTTCCTCAGCCAGTTCTTCTATACCTTCACACGGTCGCTCACGACGAGCGATTCGGATGGGTTCAGCAGTGGAAACGGCGCCATCAACTCGACCGGCACCGGAATCGCACAAGTGCCGGAGGCGATCCAGGTGCTTGGCGCTCCCCAGATGAGCTACGACGATCTGCTCAAGCTCGTGTATTACAACAGCGGATCCATCCCCGCGCATCGCGTGCGCTGGAATGGGGTGCTGGACCTGCCCTTCGGGAAAGGCCGCAAGCTGTTCGGCAATGCGTCGGGTTTGGTGAACTCCATTGTCGGCGGCTGGCAACTCACCGGTATCGGTGATTGGAGAAGCGGCAATTGGCTCAGCGTGGATGCTTCCCGCTATCTGTTCGGCGATCCTACCTTGAGCGCGGATGACCGTCTGCTGCTCAACTTCGGCGGGCGTCAGCAGCGTCTGTGGTTCAAGGGAGACTTTGACGTCACGAAGGCGACCGGTGTTGACCAGAGCACGCTGCAAGGGCTGATCCCTGTGGATCGCTCGAAGCGCGTTCTTACCCAGGTTGGCCCTGGCATGGACAACCGGATTCCCATCCGCTTGAAGGATGGCACGGTACGGCTCACGACGATTGCCGACAATGTCAACTGGACTGCGCGCAACTTCTTCAAGGGACCTGGGGCCTGGAATGCAGACCTCACGCTCTCGAAGTCGTTCGCGCTCACTGAGAAGGCGAGCCTGCAATTCGCAGCCGACTTCTTCAACGCATTCAACAGCCCGATGGACGTCAATCCGAACGCGACCACCGGCTTGCAGGACCTGAGCCAGCAGAGCAACGCTCCGCGAACCATTCAGCTTCGTGGACGCATTAGCTGGTAACAAAACGAAGAGGCGACGGTAATCCGCCGTCGCCTTCCAGACCGGAAATCGCGGGCGCCACTCCTCACTGGGGTAGCGCCCGCGATCTGTTACAGGGCCGGAGTTCCCGTCTACGTCACATACTTCAGCCGCTCTCGCCTGTTGCCCATATTTCAAACCTGTCTCTTACTTGCAATCCGCAAGAAACGGCTTGACGCCAAAGAACCGATTCTCATATACTTGGAACCAATCCGGCCCTGCGCTTGATCCATCCAGAGATTCGAGAACGCGCCGGCAGCCTCCTTCCGATGGCGATTCCCTTTAACGGAGACAACGTGAAACACATGGATTTAGGACGGCGAACCTTCTTGGCTTCGGCTACCGCCGCAGCTTCAGCGAGTGCATGGGCGGCCCAATCGGGCTCATCCGCACCAGTGGCGGCAAACGACAAGATCTCCGTGGCTTTTGTCGGAGTGGGCGTGATGGGTTCGGAAAACCTGAAAGCGGCAGCGGCTCAACCGGGCGTTGCCGTTGGGGCAGTCTGCGACGTCTTTCAGCCCAATCTTGAACGGGCGGAGGCTCTCGCCAGACGGTTGGGGCAGCAGCCCAAGACCGTGCGCGATTTCCGCGAGGTTCTGGCTGACAAGTCGATCGATGCGGTCTGCATTTCCACTCCCGATCACTGGCATCCTTACATCACGGTGGAAGCCTGCAAAGCGGGTAAGGACGTCTACGTGGAGAAGCCGGCCTGTGTCGCCGTGAGCGAAGGCGCGGTGATGGTGGAAGCGGCGCGGAAGTACAACCGCGTGGTGCAAGCCGGTACTTGGCAGCGCTCGGGACAGCACTTCCAGAAAGCCTGCGACATCGTCAAGAGCGGCGAACTCGGCAAGATTTCGTTCGTTCGCGCATGGATCTATTCGAATCAGCCACAAACGGGTATTGGCAATCCGCCGGACCAAGCGCCGCCCGGCGGGTTGGATTGGGACCTCTGGCAGGGACCCGCTCCGGAGCATGCCTTCAACCCCAACCGTTTCGGTGTCTACCCGCAGAAGTACTCCTATTTCCGCTGGTTCTGGGATTACGCGGGCGGGCAGATCACGGACTCGGGCATCCACATGCTCGACATCGTGCAGATGGCGTTCGGCGATCCGATGCCGCATGGCGTAGTGGCGCTCGGCGGCAAGTATTGGTTGTCCGACGATAGCGAGACCCCGGACACCATGCAGGCGTCCTATGAGTATCCCGGCTTCCTGGGTTCCTGGGAGCATCGTTCGAACAACACGGAATTGGGAACGTCGCGCCTGATGGGAATTACTTTCCATGGGCCGCGCGGCACCCTCTACGTGGACCGCGCGGTCACCCGGCTCACGCCCGAGAAAGGGTCGGACCTCGCTGCGTTTGAGATGAAGCGCGTGGAAGACCCGCACCCGCTCCACTGGGCGAATTTCGTCGATTGCGTCCGCACGCGCAAGCGGCCGAACAGCGACATTGAAACGTGCGTACGCTCCTCGATCACCTGCATCCTGGGCAATCTTTCATTGCGGGCCAAGATGCGGCTCGATTGGGACGATGCGCGCCACACGGTGGAGCAGGAATCGGCCCGCTATCTTTTGCACAGGGAGTATCGCGCCCCATGGAAACTCGAAGCATGATTTCTCGCCGCCAAATTCTTGCAGCCCTCGGAGCCGCTGGGTTCGCATTGCCGATGGCGGGCCAATCCGCCTTCGGCCAACCCATCGGGATCAACATCTACAGTGTCAGAACCCTCGCGCGCAAGGATCTGCCCGCGACCCTCGCGCTGATTCGCGAACTGGGCTTTCGCGATGTGGAGGCAGGGGATCTTTATGGCCGCACTCCCGCCGAGTTCCAGCGGTTGTTGAAAGCGGAAGGTTTGAGCGCGAGTTCCATCGGAGCGTCGTGGAAAGACCTTGGGAACAACCTGGATTCGGTAACCAGCCATGCGAAGACGCTCGGGGCGGAGTACGTCGTGTGCTCCACGATACCGCACAGCGCCAAACACCTCACCGCGAAGGATTGCGTGGTGGCGGCGGAGAACCTGAATCGTTGGGGGGAACGGCTGGCCGCTTCTGGCTTGCGTCTTTGCTATCACACGCACGGTACGGAATTCGATCCCTCCCCCGATGGCACCCAGTTCGACACGCTCGCCAAACTCTGCGATCCCCGGTATGCCAACTTCGAAATGGATATCTTCTGGATCGTCTATGGCTACCAGGACCCCGTCGATTTCCTCCGTCGATACCCGAAGCGCTTCCCGTTGATGCATGTGAAGGATATTCGCAAGGGCACTCCGCTCGGGGGCTCTCCCGCCGATGTAGAAGAGAATGACAGCGTTCCCCTCGGGACTGGGCTCGTGAATGTGAAAGCCGCCCTCGCGGAGGCCAAGCGCCAACACGTACGCCATCTGTTCCTCGAAGAAGAGGCCGTCGATCCTGTTCCACAAATCCGCCAGAGTCTTCGCTATCTCGCCACTCTGAAGTAGCGTTCTACACTCATTGCGCAGCACCGGCTTCCCAGGCGTATCGATTGGATTGCGGGAATGCCGCCAGCCCGGCGGCTTTCCCGCCTGGCGCGGATCCACTTCCTCCATCTGGGCCGGTTCCTTCCGGTCCAGATTCTCCAACATCCGCTACTGGCCCCACCGCACGGAGTGCAATTAGTCCAAAAAAAAGAGTCACAGGCGAAACGCTTTGGAATTCTTCGGGCTCGAACGGTCCGAAGCATCGCTTGAGACGCAACGGTGAGCCAGCTTTTCCATCCCGCGACGAACGCGCTCTCGCGCTTCCTGATCGTGGGCGCACTTTGCGGAGTCGCCGTTCTCTCCACGTTGGCCTATGCCTATTTTCGTTCCGACTACTTCACGCACAGCGCTATGGTGCAACAGCAACCGATTCCCTTCAGCCATGCCCATCATGTGAGCGGGTTAGGGATCGAATGCCAGTATTGCCACACAACGGTGGAAGTTTCGAGCTACGCGGGCGTTCCGAATACGGAAACTTGCATGAGTTGCCACTCCCAGATTTGGACCAACGCCGCTTACCTCGCTCCACTGCGCGAGAGTCTGAGAACCGGGAAGCGTCTTCGCTGGACCCGCGTGAATGATCTGCCGGATTACGTCTTCTTCAACCACAGCATTCATATCAGGAAGGGAATCGGGTGCGAAAGCTGTCACGGCCGGGTCGACAAAATGCCGCTGATGAGCAAGGCGCACAGCCTGCAAATGGGGTGGTGTCTCGATTGCCACCGCGACCCCGCGAAGTTTATCCGCCCGCGGGAAGAGGTCTACAGCATGGGGTATGTTCCCAACCCGAGCCAGGAGGTCCTGGGTCCAAAGCTGGTTGCGGCCTACGGCGCAAGACCGAAAACTGATTGCTATACATGCCATCGCTAGGAGGATCGCCAGGTGGGGAATCCGGAGTTGGTTCAGATTCGGAATGCGGATGTCCGGCAACCACCCAGATACTGGCGCACCCTGGCCGAGTACCAGGACGGCGAAGCATTCGCGGAACGGCACGCCCCTGAATTCACGGCTCCCATTGATAGCCACCCCCCAACGCAGATCGATCGCCGTTCCGTTCTCACCTATCTGGCCGCGAGCGCGGGCCTCGCCGGGCTGTGCGCGTGTACATCGCTGCCGGAACGGGAGATTGTCCCTTATGTGCAGCAGCCGGAGTATCTCGTTCCAGGAAAGCCTCGCCATTACGCAACCGCCATGCAATTGGGGGACCGGGTCGTCGGCCTGTTGGCCGAAACGCATCTGGGCCGGCCCACCAAATTGGAGGGCAACCCGAACCACCCGGCGAGCCTCGGAGCCACCGGAATCTTCGCGCAAGCGGAAATCCTCACACTCTGGGATCCATACCGCGCCGCAATCGTTCGCCGGGGGAAGGATGCCGCAACGTGGGCCGCGTTCGAGGAGGAAGCTGGGCGCATTCGCGGCAGGATGCAGTCCAATGGTGGCCGCGGATTCCGTCTGCTTACCGGAGCCATCCGATCCCCCTCAATGCTCGCCACCATCGGGGGATTGCTGCACCAGTTTCCGGAAGTGCGATGGCATTGGTATGAAGCGGCGCGGCGAGAAGAGGCAACGAATGGCGGAGAAGCCTCCCAGGCCCACCATGCGCTTCCCGTCTACCGAATTGCCGATGCGGATGTGATCGTCGCCCTGGATGCGGATTTCCTCCACAGCATGCCCGGTAGCCTCGCCTACGCCCGGGAGTTCGCCGGCCGCCGCCATCCGTCCATAGCGCAGGGTTCCATGAACCGCCTCTATGCGGCGGAGCCGGCGCCAACGGTGACCGGAAGCTGTGCGGATCATCGCCTGGCCGCGCGCTGCGATGCCATTCCCGCCATTGCCTGGGCGCTCCTCGCGGAATTGAGCTCCGCCCGCCCGGACTCGGATGCCATTCGCAGCCTCGATGCAGCCGCGCGGGACTGGGTTCGAAAGGCCGCCGCGGACCTCAACCGAAGCCGGGGCCGGTCTCTGGTGATTCCCGGTGAGTTTCAACCCGCCATTGTCCACCGGCTTGCGGATGAGATCAATCAATCTCTCGGGAACGGCGCGAATGCGGTTCGATGGATCGATCCTCATGCCGGGCCGTCCTCGAACGAAGCAGGAACCCTCCGTGCCTTGATGGACGACATGGAGGCGGGCAAAGTCGAGACGCTGTTGATTCTGGATACGAATCCTGCCTATTCCGCGCCGGAGTCGGCGCGTTTCGTTCACGCCATGCAAAAGACGACGTTGCGCCTTCACGCAGGTCTCTACGAAACGGAGACGTCGCGTCTCTGTCATTGGAATCTCCCGTTGGCACACTTCCTGGAGAACTGGGGCGATCTGTGTGCGTTTGATGGCACGTGCAGCATCAATCAACCCACGATTCGGCCGCTCAAGGGACAGAAGCCAGCCCTGGAGATCCTGGCTACTCTGCTTGGATCTCCGTTGGCAACAGATGGGGAAATCGTTAAGACACACTGGCAGCGGGAAGCTGAGGCCGGACGCCTCGAAGGCGCCTCGGATTTCGAGGCCTTCTGGCGCCGGTCGCTTCGCGACGGGGTGATTCGGAAGGGGATCCAGGGCGTGGGAAGAGCGGCCAATGCACCTGTGCCATCGTCATCGGCAAACGCCGTTGACGAGCACCGCTCGGCGCGGCTCCCCGCCCAAACCAGCGATGCGCTCGAACTCGTGTTCCGCCCGGATCCCACGATGTATGACGGCCGCTATACGAACAACGGCTGGCTGCAGGAACTGCCGAATCCCATAACCTCCCTCACTTGGGGGAACGCCGCGCTCATGAGCGAACGGACCGCGCAACGGCTTGGCCTCGCGCAAAGCGATGCGGTGGAGATTGCGCATGGCGGCCGTTCCATTCGGATCCCCGTCTGCATCGTTCCGGGACATGCGGAGAACAGCATCGCTCTGCATATCGGGAATGGAAGAGCGAAGGCGGGCGGAGATCGGGTGGGCGTTGATGTGAATCCGCTTCGTGTCCCAGGATCGGAATGGAACGCCACCGGCGCCACCGTCCGAAAACTGGGATTTCAGATTCCCCTCGCCATCCGCCAGCAGCATCAGAACATGGAGAACCGGGACCTGATCCGGTCTTGGACGCTGGAGGAGACTCTTTCAAAGGAGCGAACCTCGAAAACAGAATTGCAGCCGGAGCGCTTCAGCCTTTACCCGGAAAGACCGCTGCGCGACGCTCCACAGTGGGGCATGGCGATTGATCTCAGCGCCTGCATCGGGTGCGGCGCATGCACCATCGCGTGCCAGGCGGAGAACAATATCTCCGTTGTGGGGGCGGAAGAAGTCCGCCGCGGGCGCATCATGCACTGGATCCGCTTGGATACCTATTTTGAAGGAGACCCAGCCGCGCCCGGCATCCATCATCAGCCCGTGCCGTGCATGCAATGCGAGAACGCGCCCTGCGAAGTGGTGTGCCCCGTGGGCGCCACCGCCCACAGTGAAGAGGGTCTCAACCAGATGGTCTATAACCGCTGCGTAGGCACCAGGTACTGCTCCAACAATTGTCCTTACAAAGTGCGCCGCTTCAATTTTTTCCAATACGCCGACTACGAAACCGGCAGCCTGAAGGGGATGCGGAATCCCAACGTCAGCGTTCGAAGCCGCGGCGTGATGGAGAAATGCACCTACTGTGTGCAGCGGATTGAGGCTGCGAAGATTCGTTCCCAGGTCAACGGTCAGCCGCTATCGGATGGGCAAATCGTGACGGCTTGCCAGCAGGTCTGTCCCACGCAGGCAATCGTGTTTGGCAATGTTGCCGATCCCGGCAGCAGAGTCTCCCGCGCAAAAGCAGACACGAGAAACTACACGCTTCTCGAAGAACTGAACGCGCGGCCCCGCACCTCATATCTCGCGGACATTCGCAATCCGGCCAGCGAGCCAGCGGATTCGGAAAATGCAAAGGAGGGCGCCGTCTGATGCCGGTCTTACGAGAGATTGACCCGCTCGATCGGCCTCCGGTGATTGGCGCGGAGGTTCGTTATGACGATGTGAACCGCCGGATCGCCGGCATCGTCAGCGCGCCCACGCCGAAGCTCTGGCTGGTGGGCTTCAGCATCGCGTTCCTGTTTGTGATGCTCTTCCTGGGCGCGGTCACCTATCTGTTCGCGAGAGGCATCGGCATCTGGGGTGTAAATGTTCC
>JADYZL010000419.1 GCA_020853155.1 Bryobacterales bacterium | reverse complement strand
TCCGGCCGGAGCGATGGCAGTATCGCTCCGGCCGTTCTGTTTGTGAACGGCGCCTTTTCATTCCCGCCTGCGCGAATGACAGCCACACCCCATGCCCGTCCGCCGGGCAATCGGTGTTACGGCTTCACGGCAGCCGTCTTGCCCGCGCTGAGCATGTTGGCGAATATCCGGAAGGCTCCGGGAACTCCCGCCGGCAGTTGCCGGAACCAGGAGTAGCTCGTGTAGATGAAGACTCCCTTGCCGAATCTCGCGTAGAGGATCCCGTCGGCAAGTGGCTTTTCCCCGGGGTCGTGCGTGGCGATCACCGTTTCGTAGCGATCGTCGAATTTCGACGGGAAATAGAGACCCCGCTCCTGCACCCATCCCGCGAAATCCCGCTCGCGAATCTTGTTCGGGAGATTCAACAGCGGATGACCCGGCTTGAGGATGGTTACGGGAGCATCCTCCACGCTCACCCGGTCCCGCCCGATCTCCAGAGGGTATGGGCCGATCTGCAAACCCGCGCCCGGAGACGCCGCGCCCGCGCCCAAATTCTGCGTCGTGTTGTATTGCACCAGATACGTGCCGCCTTGCTCGATGTAATGCAGCAGGCGCTGATGGCTGGCCACCAGATCCGGCCGGGTGTTATACGCGCGAACCCCGGCGACGATGGCGTCAAACCGCGAAAGATCCCCGCGCGTGAGATCCGCTTCCGAAAGCAGTGTCACGTGAGCGCCGATCTGTTCGAGCGCCTGCGGAATGTCATCACCCGCGCCCATGACATATCCGATCTCGTGAGAAAGCAGTTCGATAGGCGAACGCACAATGCGTGCGGTCTCCGGGAAAAACATCGTCTGCGGGGGAATGTGCGGGTAGCTCACCACCGTCATCCCGCGCTGATAGAGCGCGCCATCCACCGTGGCAACCGCCTGCAGCGAAGCCTCCTGTTCCCCCGCGGGCGGGGTCACTTCAAAGGAAACCGTCGCCATCTCATGGGCATTCGCGATCTGAAACGGGATGGATGCCGGCTTCGCGCTCCAGCCATCGGGCAGCCGAAGCGCTGCCTGTCCGCTCAGTTTCGTGCGATGGGCTGTTAGCGTGAGGCCCACCTTCTTGGGCGCGTTCGCGGGGAACACCAGGCTCGACTGCGCCAGATGCAGCGTGACCGCGGGCGTCACTACCAGGGGCCGCGTGAGTTCGCCATAGAGCGGATCCACATAACGATGCTGCACCGGGCGGCGGTATTCGATCTCTTGCGCGGAAGCCCCCTCCCCCACCTTCAGACGGATGCGGGCCCGCAGCGGCGATGGAGTCTCCGGCTGCCCAATGAGGGAATAGTCGTCGGGCTCCACCTGATAGCGGTCGTTCCGAGGGGGTTCCTTCAGCCAGTACGGTTGCGTGATCGGGAAATCGACCGGCAGTGGAATGCGCAGCGGCTTCACCTCGCGGTGGTTCGCGGGAAGCGGCAGCGTTTCGGTCAGCACGGCGGGTTCCCCTTTGACGCCTTCAACCACAACCGATTCCAACACCATCGGAACCGTGGAGCGATTCACCATCTCCAGATTCACCGTCAGCGTTTCACCAGGAACAATTTCATAGACCGTCGAGGAGGCATCCAGCCAAAGCCCGGCGCAGAGGGCAATGGTATCCTCCACCTCCTTCAGCTTGCGCTCGACAAGCGGCGTTCGCTCCAGGGCAAGCATGGCCGTCCGCGCCGCCAGCAGCGTGGGGACGGATTTCGATGGATGGACGAAATCGAACTCGTCGCGGGCCTTGCGGAGCAGTTCGCCCACGCGCCCGGCCCCCTTCACCCGGCCCCAACTCAGATCGATTCCCTCGAACGGGTCTTTCGTGGCAGGTTCTCCTTCGAGCAGCACCAGAAAATCCCGGGCTTCCCCTTTGCGTTGGGGCGCTCCCATGGTCTGGCTGCGGTGCTGGCTTCGGCTCATTCCGGCGATCTCTTGATAGGAGTATCCGAGCACCGGGTTAAACTCCCCCGTGGGAAGCACCAGCCTTGGTTCGGACTCCTTGAGTTGCTCTTCCACCCGCCGCCACGAATACGTGTTCCAAAAGAGCCGTTTCGCCTGCCAGGGTTTCACCCACTTCAGTTGATCGGGGAAACGCTTGGGATCGGCCGCGGCGTGGAACGCTTCCTTCCCCAAGATCGCGGAGGCCTGGTGATTCCCGTGCCCGTCGTTAGGGGTACCGGAAAAGCGGTTGATGATGATATCGGGCTGAAACTCGCGAATCACCCAAACCACGTCCCGCAGCGCATTCTCGCGCCCCCACTTGGAGAAGGTCTCTTCGGCGGTCTTCGAGAAACCGAAGTCGATCACGCGGGTAAAGAACTGTACCCCTCCATCGATTTCTCTGGCCCGCAGCAGTTCCTGCGTGCGAATCACGCCGACCAGCACCCCCTGCTCCGGACCCAAAAGATTCTGCCCGCCTTCCCCGCGATTCAGTGAGAGATAGCCCATCCGTACGTGGCGGCCCCTCGAAAAGTAGGCGATCACGGCCGTATTCTCGTCGTCCGGATGGGCTGCGATCATGAGGGCGCTGCCGGTAACCTGTAGCTCTTCGAGCGAGGAATAGATCCGATCTGCCCCCGCAAGATTCTTCTGCCCAATGGCGGCAGGTGCAACGCCGAGGAGAAGCAGGAACCAGACAAGAACGGCGGTGAGCCGGGGGTGACAAACAAGGGAGAGGGAGGGCATAGAACTCGCTTCAATGGTCAAGGAAATCCAGGTTGAGCGCATGGCGCACGCGGCGCTTCGGGGCGAATGCCGCCCCCACATTCTATCGTGCCCGCATCCGGCCGTGATCGCGCCGTTCCCCAGGGACGCGAAGACACCCGGAACGTCGCCACTATCCCAAAAACTCCTAGGACCCGGTAAATTCTGCGGGTCCCGCTTCGCAATCCCGGAACATCCTTCCGTTCTTCCCAGGCAACGTGGAGAACGATTACTCATTTGAAATCAGTACGATGCCTCTAGCTTTAGCCTGTGCCTCCTCGTTGCCCACGGAATGGCCCCTCGCTTGCACCGGTAAGAGCGAAGATCATAAGTGGCTTAGGAACAAAAGGGTTGATTCTCCGTCAGATCATCCGCTAATCACCCGTCAGCATCTGCCCAGGAAACACCGTCCAGAAATCCCTGCCCAACCGAGTTTCTTAAGCCCCTTTTCTTCTGATCGATAACAGCAACATGGACGCCGAGAGGCGTCCTTCTGTTTTTTGAGGCATGTCCGGCAACTTCGTCGCGGCGAAACACTCGCGGCGAAACGTCGCTCCAGACAGAGAGCCTGTAAGGCGGCGGCTTATCGCATGCGGAAGCAACTTCGCGCCGCCGCAACGGGGGCGCGATTTCACATGAGCCAATGCGGATAGTCTTGAAATGATCCAGTACAATGATAAATAAGGAGAAACGTACGAATGCGAGAAGACTCTGGCGTCAGTGTGATCTGGTTTCTGGCGGGAATGACCATCGGCGCGGGCGCCGCATTGCTGTTCGCCCCGCAATCCGGGCGGGCAACCCGGCGAATGATCCGTCGACGTACGCAATACGGGCGGGAAGTGATTTCGGAGAAAGGCCGTGGCGCCGTCGATTACGGCCGTTCTCTCTACGAAAAAGGAAAAGAGCTTGTCGATGAGGCTTCCGGCCTGGTGAATAAGGGCAGGCAGATGGTGCAAGGGCACGATTCCTAGCAATTCCACCCCGAATGGCCGTCACGATTTGCTTCGGCGGCATCCTCGGGTTGGGCGCTGCGCCCGCAATATGGGTTGCGCAAAGTGGTGAGGGATCTCTTAAGGCGGCATGATCGGGTTACCGGCATGCCGCTTTTTTTCAGGTAACGAGATTGGCAAGGAGATTTCGATGTCCGCGAGTACGCACGCTTCCGGCTCCAGCGTCGCCCCGTTTCGCAATGAGCCCTACGCCGACTTTCGCGACGAGGCCGTCGCATCGAATGCCGCGGCCTCTTTTGCGAGACTATCCGCGGGGCTGGGAGCGGCGCACCTGCTTCTTCTCGACGGCGAATGGGTGGATCGCCCGGAGCATTTTGAGAGCGTGAATCCCTCAATGCCGTCGCAGGTGGTCAGCCGCCATGCCAAAGCGACTGTGGAGGATGCGCGCACGGCAGTCCAATCCGCGGCGGAGGCGTTTTCGCAGTGGAGCCAGACGCCACCCGCACAGCGGGCGGCACTGGCGTTCAAAGTGGCTGCATTGATGCGGCAACGCAAGATGGACCTGGACGCGCTTCTTGTAATGGAAGCGGGGAAAAGTTGGGTCGAAGCCGAGGCCGATGTCGCCGAAGCGATCGACTTCTGCGAATACTACGGCCGCGAGATGCTGCGCATTTCCGGCAGCCATCCCACGGTTCCCCAGCCGAACGAACGGAATGAACTGGCGTACATCCCGCTTGGCGTGGGCGTGATTATCCCTCCCTGGAATTTCCCTCTGGCGATCCTCTGCGGGATGACCATTGCCGCTCTGGTGACGGGGAACACGGTGGTCTTGAAGCCCTCCTCCGATACGCCGCTGATCGCGGTCACTTTCGTCAAGCTCCTGCTGGAAGCGGGCCTGCCGCCCAAAGCGATCCAGTTGTTGACCGGCCCGGGCGCGGCCATCGGCGATGCGCTGGTCGAGAACCCGAAGACCCGTTTTGTCTCCTTCACCGGCTCGAAGGCCGTGGGGCTGCGGGTGAACGAGTTGGCCGCGAAACCGCAACCGGGGCAGATTTGGATCAAGCGCGTGATCGCCGAAATGGGCGGCAAGGATGCCATTATCGTCGATGCGGAGGCCGATCTCGACGCCGCCGTGAGCGGCATTCTGGCATCCGCCTTCGGCTACAGCGGGCAAAAGTGCTCCGCCTGCTCCAGGGCGATTGTCGACGCTTCGGTGTATGACACCGTGCTGGCCATGCTCAAGGACGGCGCGGAAGACCTGCAAGTGGGAACCGCGGAAACCCCCGGCATCCACCTCGGCCCCGTCATTAACGAGCGGGCGCGGAGGAACATCCTCAACTACATCGAAACGGGCCGTGCGGAGGCACGGCTACTCTCGGGTGGGGAAGCCATCGAGGGAGAAGGCTATCTGATCGAGCCGACGGTCTTCGTGGATGTCCCGTCCTCCGCGAAGCTCTTTCAGGAAGAAGTCTTCGGGCCGGTCCTCGCCGTTACCAAAGCGGCCGATTTCGACGATGCCCTTCGCTTGGCCAACGATACGGAGTACGGTCTCACCGGCGCGATTTATTCCAGGAATCCGGAGAAGATTGCCCGCGCCCGGCGGGATTTCCACGTCGGCAATCTCTACGTCAATCGTAAATGCACGGGCGCCCTGGTCGGCTCCCATCCCTTCGGCGGCTTCAATATGTCGGGCACGGATTCGAAAGCGGGCGGGCCGGAGTATCTGCTCCTCTTCATGCAAGCAAAATCCATCTCCACGCGAATCTAGGGTTCCTTGGGTCCTTTGGGTCCGTCATGGCGGGTTTCATAGTACTGCGGCGGCATGTCGCCGATTAGAATTCACGCTTGTGAACCGCTAGCGCAACTTAAGATCAAGTATCGGGTTCTAACATAGCCTCCCGCCATCGGAGGCGACGGGGAGAGCGCACAATCATGACGAGTGGGTTTCGCCGGTTGAATCAATCCCAACGCGCCTTGAAAATTCTGCTACTGGCACTAACGCTTTCTTTGGTTTGCGCGGCCGCCGTCACCAGGGAGGAAGCCGCGCTCTTCCTTGAGCAAGCCACCTGGGGCCCCACCCCGGAACTGATTTCGAAGGTTTCGGTGGAAGGGAAAGAGAAATTCCTGGATGAGCAATTTGCCGCGACGCCGACGCTTTATCCGCTGCCCGAAGATACCCAAACCTCCATGGGCCCGTATCAGCGCCTTTTCTATCAGTACGGCGTCCACCAGCCCGATCAACTCCGGCAGCGCGTGGCGTTCGCGCTTGGGCAGATTCTGGTGGTCTCCGCGAACACGCTTGGCAGGCCTCAGCAGATGGTTCCCTATATCAACCTGCTGCAATCGAGCGCATTCGGAAATTATCGGGATCTTCTCCTGAATGTGGCGTTGAGCCCCGCCATGGGAGATTATCTCGATAACGTCAACAACCAGAAGCCAAACCCCGCCACCAACTCCTCGGCGAATGAGAATTTTGCGCGCGAATTCCTGCAACTCTTCACGATTGGCCCGGAACTGCTGAACGACGACGGCAGCGTCCGCACGGACATCGCAGGCCAGCCGCTGCCGGCTTACACGGAAACAACCGTCAAGCAGCTGGCGTTGGCGGTCACGGGTTGGGTGTATGCGCCCGCGCCGGGGCAGCCGGTCAAGGTGCGGAATCCCGCCAATTACGCCGTGCCCATGGTCGCCTATGAAAAGAGCCACGACCTCACGGCGAAAACCCTGCTCGATGGCTACGTGCTCCCGGCCGGCCGAACCGCGAGGGAAGACCTTGAAGACGCCGTCACTCACATCTTCAACCACCCCAACACCGGCCCCTTCGTCTGCGTGCGCCTGATTCGCAGTCTTGTGATGAGCAACCCTAGCCCTGACTACGTAAGACGGGTGGTTGCCGTGTTCAACAATAACGGGAGCGGAGTGCGCGGAGATCTGGCCGCGGTCGTGCGTGCCATTTTGCTCGATCCGGAAGCGTCCAGCCTCTACGGCACGCCGGAGATGAACCGTGCCCGTTCCGGGCACCTGAAAGAGCCGGTGCTCTTCGTGCTTGGGATTCTGCGCGCGATCGGCGCTACGGTCACGGATGCCAACAATCTCAACCGCTTCCCCAGCGGCATGGGCCAAAGCGTGTTCTATCCCTCGAGCGTTTTCAATTACTATCACCTCGATCATCAGCTCGGGGACACCGGCATGTACGCGCCGGAGTTTGAGCTGCATACCTCCTCGGCGGCAATCCAGCGCGCGAACTTCATCGCGTCGGTGGTGGATAAAGGGTTGGGAGCGGGCGCAACCGTAAACTTTGACGCGCTCGCGGCGCTCTCGGCGGACCCGGATGCGTTGATCGAGGAACTCAGCGTGCGGCTCACCCACGGGAATTTTCCCGCATCGGCCAAGGCGGTGGTGAAGTCGTTTGTTATGGGAACAACGAACCCAACGCAGCGCGCCACCAGGGCGTTCTATTTGATCGCCGCATCCCCGTTCGGCGCCGTCTCCGGAGCGCGCACGGAGCCGCCTGGACGACGCGGCGGCGGTCGGCAGCGGGCAACCAGAGTGGGCCGGCAATAAGTCAACGCAGGAAGCACACCATGGCAATCCTATCCAGAAGATCGTTTCTAGCATCGAGCGCCCATCTCGCGGCGGCCGGCATCGGCTTCGGCCGCTTCGGGCTCATGAACGCCTCCGCGCAAGGCAGCGGGGATTACCGCGCTCTCGTGTGCGTTTTCCTCTTCGGCGGCATCGACGCGCACAACCTGCTGGCGCCCAAAGGCAATGGCTACGCGGAATACGCCTCGCTGCGCCAGAACCTCGCCATCGCCCAGGACACGCTCCTGCCCGTCACCACCAAGGCCGGCGTCGAGTACGGGCTGCATCCCAATCTGGCCGCAATTCACCCGTTCTACGCGGCGGGCAGGATGAGCATGCTGGCCAACGTCGGCGTCCTCTTCCGGCCGACCACACGGGATGAGTACCGCAACCGGGCAGTGCCGCTTCCGAACAATCTCTTCTCCCATTCCGATCAACAGCAGCAATGGCAGACCGGTGACTTCGACCACTTCCGCGGCACGGGATGGGGAGGCAGAACCGCGGACCAGGTGGCGTACATGAATGCGCCCTCCAAATTCCCCACCGCCGTCTCGCTCTCCGGTAACCCGATCCTGCTGACGGGCTCGGACACGAAGCCCGCCACGTTGCAGGCGGGCTCGACGGTCACGCTCACCGGGGGTGGCGGCTCCACCTTCCGGGCGCAGCGCGATGCCGCCTTGCAGGAACTGATCAAGATCGATTCCGGCTTGACGATGATCCAGCAGGCCGGCGCGTCCTTGCAGGATGGCATCGACATCGGCAAGCTCATCCAATCCGCGACGGCGGCGGCCCCTCCGCTCACGACAACGTTTCCCAACACCGGTCTAGGCAGACAGTTGAGCGACATCGCGAAGCTGATCGGGGTGCGGAGCAGCCTCGGCATGCGCAGGCAGATTTTCTTTGCAAGCTTGGGGGGCTTTGACACGCACGCCAATCAACTTGCCACCCACGTCACGCTGCTTCCCCAACTCGCGGAAGCGATCGCCGCCTTCTATCAGGCAACCGAAGAAATGGGCGTGGCGAATTCGGTGACCACGTTCACCGAGTCCGAATTCGGAAGAACGATGCAGCCCAGCGCCGGTGGAGGCACGGATCACGCTTGGGGAAGCCATCACTTCATCGTCGGAGGCGCGGTGAAGGGCGGCGACCTTTTCGGCACATACCCAAACCTCGCCCTGGCCGGACCGGACGACGCAAACTCCCGCGGAAGCTACATCCCCACCACCTCGCTAGACCAATACGGCGCCACCCTAGCCTCCTGGTTCGGCGTCCCCCCCGCGGGGCTCGATGCCATCTTCCCGAACCTCGCAAACTTCTCGAAGAGAGACCTGGGCTTCCTGAGCTAGTGTCCTGTCTCAGATAATCGATTACAAGTAGTTAGAGTTGTTCCAAACTGAGCCATGTTCACTGCGGCAGCCCCGCTGGCCGTTACCAACTAAGAACAAGAACTTCAGTTGCTGGTTCGGAACGGCAACTCCCCCAGAAGGTCGTGCGCCGCTGCAAGATCCTATTGTTGGCGCATCAAGGCGTGGCCAACGCGAGCATCGTCGGCCAATTGAAGGTCTCCCGTCCCACGGTGCTGGCGTTGCGCTCCGCGTTTGCCAAAGCGCGAATGGCCGCTGTCACGGGCATTCGCCGGCGGATGCGCTCTCCGGCCGTTTTGGCGCTGGGGTTCGAGCAGCGCATTCTGGACACGGCACGGAAGACGCGTCCAGGCGATGGCAGCACCCACTGGAGCGTTCGGGCGCTTGCCGCTCACCTGCGGGTGTCCAGGACGATGGTGCACCGGGTCTGGCAACGCCACGACGTGCAGCCGCACCGTGTCGAGCGTTTCAAACTGTCCAACGACCCGCAGTTTGAGGAGAAGGTCCGCGAGATTGTAGGCCTCTACCTGGATCCACCCGACCGCGCGCTGGTGCTGTGCGTGGATGAGAAGAACCAAATCCAGGCGCTGGACCGCACTGCGCCGATTCTTCCGCTGCGTCCCGGCTTGCCGGAGAGGCAAACCCACGATTATGAGCGTCACGACACAACGGCTCTGTTCGCCGCATTCAACATCCTCAACGGCAAAGTGATCGCCACCTGCCAGGAGCGCCGCCGCAGCCGCGAGTTCATTCGCTTCCTGAACCACCTGGAACGGCAACTTCCCGCGGATCAGGAAGTGCATCTGATCATGGACAACGACTGCACGCACAAGAGCGCGGAGGTTCAGCGCTGGCTCAAGCCGAAACGGTGGAGCCGCTTCCAATTTCACTTCACGCCGACCAGCAGCCCATGGCTGAATCAGGTCGAACGCTTCTTTGCGCTGATCACTGGCCGAATGATCCGGCGAGGCACTTTCCACAGCGCCGGCGAACTGGAGCAGGCGATCTACGGGTGGCTCGCGCAGTGGAATGGCTCACCGGCTCCCTTCATCTGGAAAGCTTCGGCGGACGTCATCTTGGACGACGTGCGCCGATGTAAAGAATTAACGAGGACAGGAGGCTAGTTGCTGGATCTACGAAGCTTTCGGTGATGGTCTTGCCTGAAATCCGCCTTGGCAGGGGTCGCTGCGTTCGGCGCAATGGCAGTTGGATTTGCCGCACTTGCCAGAGGTCATCGCGATGGACAAACGGCGGAAATCGCCGACGGCGGCGACCTGGCGAAGCAGATCGCTCTCGTGGAATTCCAACTCTTCCAAAGTGTCGCTCAGCGTAGGGTCTCTCGCTCTTCGCGCAAATCAACGCTCAGACTCACGTCACAAGAAATGAAACCCACAGCCCTTTCACTTTGATGTCACGCACTCCCGATAAGCAGCTGCAGCATTGAATGAGGAACGAGGTTGGTTATATTGGTCATGGAGTGAAATTCTGTCAGTCATCAGAACGGGTTGAAAAAACGGCATCAGCTTGAGATGCTGTTGGGCCGGGGACTGCGACTGCGATGCCCCCAATTCATGGGAATCGGCGTGCGGCGGTGGATGCCGTGTTTTTCGGGTGACGGCGAAGCCAGGAGGTTTTCCGTCGGCCACGCGGCCTGACTAACTCCCTCGATCGGAAGTTCCACATCCCGTGACCGGCTGGACCAACCCTAATGAATCTTGCAAGGCACTTCTCGGGCACGGCGAACGGGTGCCACCACTCGGATCAGCCACCTCTCGTTCGACAGAAGAGAATGCCGGAAATAGAGTGAAGAATAGGGAGGGGTGAACATGGCGGAACAGAATCGTCGTCAACTAATCGGTACGATCGCCGGCGGTGTCATGACGGCCACGCTATCGGCCCAGCGCGCACGGGCCGGAAGCTACGCGAAGGTCGTGCTTCCACCGGAGAGCGCGACGCCCCTCGAAACTGCCGCCGCGGAACTGGCCACGAAGACCGGAGCGGAGATTGTTCGCCGCAGTCCATCCACGGCGATCGAGGCTGGTGAAATTGTCCTGGTGCTGGCCGAGGGGATACACGCCTATCCCGAGGCGTTGGCTCTCCTGCCGTCCGGCGGAGCCGCTCGCGAATGGGAGTTGGTCAAGCGCGTGAGCAATGGGCTGGTGGTCGCGGGGAGTTCACCGCGCAATGTTTGCCATGCGGCGCTGGCCTGGGTGGAGGATCCCGACGGCGAGACGGATCGCGTTTCCACGTTTGCCTTCGACGAACGGTTCACGATGTGGGACAATCCGCTGAACCAGTTGTACCGGGGCGCGAAAAACTTTGACCGCCGGCAACACATGCGGGAGGTTGCTCGCCTCGGGCATACCGGCATTGAAGTGAATCGCTACGCCAGCGCGGGCGGCTACTGGGTAAACCAAAGACGGTTCAAGGACGATTCGTACACTTGGTATCTCAGCTATGCGCCAGCTCTGGATGCCTTCGTCGAAACGTCGCTCACGAAAGGGATTTACCCGGCACAAGCGCTCGCGGCCAATCTTGCGGATCTGCGAGGGGCCGTGAAGATCGCGCGCGAATATGGCTTGAAGCCCGGCTTCGTTTGCTATGAGCCGCGATGCGTGCCCGAGGCCGTTTTCGACCGCTACCCCGGCTTGCGGGGCTCGCGCGTGGATCACCCGGGGCGCAGCCTGGAGCCCCGCTATTCGCTCGACATCGCCAGTCCGCGCGTGCTCGCGCACTACCGCGAGGCGCTTGCCCGGTTGATGGAGGAAGTCCCCGATTTGCGTTACCTCGTCTTTTGGACCGAGGATTCGGGCAGCGGTATCCCCTTCACCAAGGGGCTGTACGCGGGGCCGAACGGGAGCTATCGCGCGCGAGCAAGTACGGTGGGTAAGATAGTCGCGGATTTCTCCGGTGCGCTTCAGGAGGCGGGGGCGAAGATCAACCCCGAATTCGAGACCATCATGAAGATCGGCTGGGAATACTTTGACGATGAGCGCAGGGAGATCACGGGTTCATTGCCCGCCGGCGTGACCGTGGCCCACGATGTTGGAGGGCGCGTGTTGTCGGGGGGAGAGGCGGGCGCCGGCGTGACAAAGATCAAGGAATCGCGAGAGCGCGGGTTGGATCCATACGTAGAGATTTCGGTGGGTTTCTCTGGCGAGCCGGAGCCGATTATTGGCGTGGTGCGAGCGCCAGTGCTGTTCAAAAAGTTTGAGCATCTGCGCACTCTAGGAGCGAAGCGGATTTTTAGCCACGGCGGCGTTGCGTCTCCGCCGCAATGCCCCTACCACCTTACGCAAGAACTCTTCGCCGAGTTGATCCGCGGCGTACACCCGGATCCCAACACGTTCTATCTAAAGACCGCCACACGCTGGTGTGATGGAAACGCGCAAGCAGCCGTCTCGCTCGTGAAGGCTTGGCAGAGCGGCGACGAGGCCATTGGCAAGTGGCCGCTCTTCAATTGGTATCATGCGGGACCCGGCCAGACGCAGGCCCGCTGGTTGATTCGCCCGATCGTCCCTGACATCACCCGCCTGGATTCCCGGGAGCGGAGTGCGTGGGAGCGGCAATTGTTCCCGCTGCCTTGGGACATCGCGCGGTTGAATATCGCGTTCGAGGGCGGTATTCGTATGTACGAAGACACCCAGTTGGAGCAGGCGGTTCGCGAGTACGATTCCGGAATGCTTCCGGGGCTGGAACGGACCGTCGCCATCCTGGATGAGGCGATACGGGATGTGGGGGCGAAGACTGTGCTGGTGGACCAGCGCAACCGGTATTTTGCCTTTCTTCTCAGAGCCCGCACGGTGAGAAACCTGTTCGAGGCGCAAGCCGCCATCAACCGCTACCTCACCCGGAAAGGAGATCGGCCCGCGGAGCGGGAGCGGCTCGCCGCGGCCATCCGCGCCGAGATCTCCAATACCGAGGGGTGGCTGGAGTTTTTCGCGACAACCCCGGTGGAGGTGTTTCGGATCGCCGAAGGCATCGAGACTCCGTTTCTCTACAAGACCCCGGCGGAGGATTTCAGGGTCAAGCTTGAAGCGATGCGCGCCCACACCGACGACCGGCCAGGCCCCATGCTTGCGGAATTAACAGTACCCTTGTCCGAGCAAAACCTGCTCTTTTACGGGAAATAAGCCCGTCAGGCCGCCCTGGGCGCGTGCTCCCCCATTTCCCGGTGAGCGCCCAGAACCGCGCGTGGGCTGTCCACCGAGAAATTCGGTGACAAATTCGGGTCTCGGTAGGGATGCGGGTCGCCCCGCACCGCCGAGTCGGCCCGGGGAATTGCACCCCGAGCCGCTCACAGAACCGTGCGTGACAGTCTCCCGTCACACGGCTCGTGCCATTCAGTGAGAGCTGC
>JADYZL010000418.1 GCA_020853155.1 Bryobacterales bacterium | reverse complement strand
GGGAGCGGCCCTATATCAACGACGGCATGGCGGTGGCGGAATCCACGCTCACCTGCATCATGGCGCGGGAATCGGCCTATTGCGGGAAGACGATCACCTGGGACGAGATCATGGCCTCGAAGCAGGACCTGATGCCCAAGGATCTCAGCGACACGGCCAAGATCCCCGTTCCGCCGCTGCCGGTTCCGGGCGTGTATCAGTTCGTCTAGACCCCCCGGCAAGCGGGGCAGCAACGCCGTTGCGGAGCGCCAGTTCGCTTGCGCAAGCCGCGGGCCGCGGGCTTGGCGCGCCGCATGGAGTGTACCCTTGAGGCGGGGGAGCAACTTCCACGAATGATTACGCCAGAGCAACTCAAGGTTACGGAACTCGGCCGGTGCGAGATCGCCTCGCCGATTCCGCTTTCCCGCGAGACCGGTGACGGTATCGGCGACTACGTGGACGATGGCGCGCGCGTGCTTGCCCACATCGAGTTGCGGAATGGCGAAGAAGCCGACGGCAGCCTGCGCTTCGAGAAGGCCGGGCCACGGGAGCGAGTGTACTTCCGCCCACAGTATTCGAGGGCGGCCATCGTGACGTGCGGAGGGCTGAGCCCAGGGCTGAACAACGTCATCCGCTCCATCCACAACGAACTCTACTACCATTACGGGCTCAAGGACATCCTCGGGATCCGCAACGGCTTCCAGGGGTTGAACCCCGCGTATGGCCTCGCGCCGGTGGAACTCGATCCGGAGATGGTGTCGAACATCCACAAGCTCGGGGGAACCGTGCTTGGCTCGTCGCGCGGGCCGCAAGACCCGAAGGTGATGGTGGATTACCTCTGTTCGATCGGCGTGAACATGCTCTTCTGCGTGGGGGGCGACGGCACGCAACGGGGCGCGCACACCATCGCGCAGGAAGCGCTCCGGCAAGGCGCGCCTCTCGCGGTGGTGGGCGTGGCCAAGACCATCGACAACGACATCCATTTCGTGCAGCGCTCGTTCGGATTCGCGACGGCGCTCGAGAAGGCGAGGGAGGTGCTCGACGGGGCGCACGTGGAGGCCAAGTGCGCGCCCAACGGGCTCTCGATCGTGAAGCTGATGGGGCGCAATGCGGGCTTCATCGCCGCCGGAGCCACCATCGCCAGCCAGGAAGTGAACTGCACCCTGATCCCCGAGCTTCCTTTTGAGGTGGAAGGACCGGATGGCTTGCTGGCATTCCTCAAGAAGCGCATCCTGCGGAAAGCGCATGCCGTGCTCGTGGTGGCCGAGGGCGCCGGGCAGGATCTGTTCGAGAGTGCCCGTGACTCCCAGGACGCCTCCGGCAACCGGAAGCTCCACGATGTGGGCGTCTTTCTGCGAGACCGCATCCGGGACTATTTCGAGGCGGAAGGCGTGCCGATCGCGATCAAGTACTTCGACCCGAGCTACATCATCCGGAGCGTGCCGGCGAACTCCGCCGATAGCGTGCTCTGCGACCAGATGGCGCGCATGGCCGTTCACGCGGCGGTGGCCGGCAAGACCGACATGCTGATCGGCTATCTCCACAACTACTTCGTCCACGTGCCGATCCCGGTAGCGGTCCGCAGCAAGAAACATCTGAACCCGGAGGGCGATCTTTGGATGGCGGTGATCGCCACCACGGGGCAACCCGCGCGGCTGGGTGGAATTGGCCAGCCACTCCAAGCACCCGACGATGCCGCGGAGGCGAGGGTGGGCGGAAGCGAGTTCTGAGATTGCGCATCGGGCCTTCCGGTTGCGCAATCCCACTCGGTCCCTGGCGCCGCGATGCCGGGTTCCCGGCCAGCCCCGCCGTTTGTAGCTCTTGCGCCGGCGCGATATCATGCAGGGGCGCTGGCGCGATATCATGCTGGTGCTGGTTCTTGAGAGAACGTGGCGGAACTCCCAACCGTATCGCCACGGATTCGCGACCGCGCAGCGGCCGTGATGGCCACTGTGTAAGGTAGCTTCGAATTGCAGTACGTAACGATCCCCTCCGTTTCTTTCCTTCGCGTTTTGCGATGCTTTCTGTTGACCGCCGTTGCAGCGGGAATCCTTTCGAGCCAGCCCGCGCCACCGGCTGCGCAACAAGCTCCCGCCCCGGAGAAGGAGGCGCCGGAGGCGGACTCCACTCCCGCCGGGCCGGGCTCCGGGGGGACGGCGGCCGGGAACGCCCGCGCCGCGGAGGCGGTCAACCTGAATCTTCTCGGCAAGACGAATACGGCCGCCGGGGAGAGCCGGCGGAACGAGAACATCCAGTTCAATCTGGTCGATAACAATGCCCTCAAGGAACTGAACATCCGGCTGGGTGTGAGCGCCACGATTCTGACGGAGTTACAGCCCTCGCGAGGCTACTTCGGGTCAGAATTCGGGGGCACGCCCTCGGCGCCGATCCATGTGGCGGTTCCTCCCGTTTCCGCCTGGCATGGCCAGGTGTACTACACGCACCAGAACAGCGCCTTTAGTGCGCGGAGCTTCTTCCAGGTAGGGGATGTGAAGCCGGCGCGCGACCACGATTACGGATTCCGGACGAGCTTCCGGGTGCGGGAAGGAACGACGCTTTCCCTCGATGGGTCGCAACAGCGGATGCGAGGGAACGTGAACGGCAACGTTCTGGTCCCCAGCCTCGAAGAAAGGACTCCCCTTACGAGGGATCCGCTGCTCATCCCGATCGTGCTCCGCTTCCTGAATTCCTATCCCACGGAGCTGCCGAATCGAACGGACATCAATGCCCGGGCGCTGAACACGAATGCGCCGCAGGTGATCGACAACAACAGCGGCGGCATCCGGCTCAACCAGCGGCTCGGCGCTCGCGATTCCCTGGCGGCGACCTACCAGTTCACGTCGCAGAGCGTGGATGCATTCCAACTCGTGGCAGGCCAGAATCCGGATACGGATACGAAGTCGCACCGCGCGCGGATGACTTGGCTGCGGGCGTGGAGCGCCCGGACGCTCTTCGAGTTCTCGGCCGGGCTCGACCGCGTGGGATCGCTGCTGCTGCCGGAGCCGAACGCGGTGGGGCCGATGGTAAGCACGTCGGGCCTGACGACGCTCGGCCCAGCGGGCGGCATCCCGATCGATCGCGCGGAGAACGTCTTCCGCTACGCCGCGCAGGCGCGGCAGACGCGAGGGAATCACAACCTGATGGCCGGAGCGCAGTACTCGCGCCGCCAGTTCAACGGGATCATGACCGATTCGCACCGGGGCTTCTTCTCGTTCGCGCCCGATTTCGGCACGACCGCGTTCGAGAACCTGCGGCTCGGGCGGCCTTCGCAGCACCTGATTTCCACAGGGGATCCGTATCGCGGCTACCGCAACAACGAGTATCTCTTTTATGCCGGGGACAACTGGAGGGCACGGCCTTCGTTGACGCTTTCCTACAGCCTGCGCTATGAGCCGGCGGGCCGCCCGACGGAAGTGCACGGGCTCGAGCGGATTCCTTACGATCCGGATCGAAATAACGTGGGCGGACACTTCGGCCTGGCCCAGAGCCTGCCCGGCGATTGGGGCGTGCTGCGGGCGAGCTACGGCCTGGAGTTCGGGCAAATTTTCCCGGTCACCTACCAGCAGGTGCGTTTCTCGCCGCCGAACAATTACAAAATCGTGCTGCCCGCGCCGTATCTGGCGGACCCGATGCGGGGCGTGGACCTGAACGACCTTTCGAGCTTCATTCCGACAACTTACCCGCTCGATGCGGCGCTCGCGACCCCCTATGCGCATCTCTACAACTTCGCGTGGGAGCGCGGGCTGGGCTCGCGGCTGCGGATGCAACTGGGCTATGTGGGAAGCCGCTCTCACAAACTGCTGCTCATGTGGTATCAAAACCGGGCGCAACCGGTGCCCGGCATTCCGCAGACAACGGCCACGTGGAACCTGCGGCGGCCTAACAAGACGCTGGCGGAGATTCGCACGATCGTCAACGGCTCCGATGGATACTACGATGCGGCGCGGGCGTCGCTGCGGATGAACGACTGGCACGGGCTGAGCCTCGATGCGAGCTATTGGTGGAGCAAGGCCATGGATCTGGGATCGAGCTATACGAATACCGCCTTCGATGCCGATACGCGGATCTCGCGCAGCCAATCGGAGTTCAACCAGCACAGCGACATGCGGGGCCCGAGCGACTTCCATCAGCCGCACGCGTTTCTGGCCAGTGTTTCCTACCTCACGCCCCCGATCGCCTCCACGAGTTGGGGAGGCCGGCTTCTGGGCAGGTGGAACGTTTCGGCGGTGACCTTGTTGAAATCGGGCACGCCGTTCACCGTGCAAGCGGGTTCCGACGGCCCCGGCTGGGGGAATGTGGACGCGAACGGCGGCGACCGGCCAAATCTCGTGGACCCGAGCGTGCTGGGGCGGACGATCGGCGATCCGGATACGTCCGCAAGAATGCTGCCAAGGAGCGCGTTTCGCCCGATGGCTCCCACGGATGAGCGAGGCAACCTGGGCCGGAACACGTTTCATAAGGGCGCGATCCGCAACCTCAACGCCAGCCTTTCGCGGCGCTGGGCCTTCCCGCAGGGGAACGGAGAGCGCTGGCTGCAATTCCGCGTGGAATCGATCAACCTCTTCAATACGCCGCAGTTTGCCGAACCGGGATTCGAACTTTCGAACCCGAACTTCGGAGCAATCACGAACACACTGAACGATGGACGCGTTTTCCGCTTCCGGCTGGAAATGGGCTGGTAGGCGGATTGTCCTCGGGAAGGACTGGGCGCCGGCCGAGCCCGGAGGGGCCGGGGCGGCTGCCGGTTTGGGGCCTGCGGCGGGGGTTTTGTCCGGGTTTTGCAAAAAACACTTTCCGGCTTTCGCCCCCAATTTGCGTCGCATCTGATTGTATTGGAAGGGGATGCTGTCTGAATGTCGGCGGGAGTTTCGTGCGGAGTTTCCGGATGATCCGGACATTTCCCGGACGGGCGAGGGGGAGGCCGTGGGCGTGGTATTGGTGTTTTGCGGCTGCTGCCGGGGAGCCTGCGTCGCCTGTTTTGTGTAACGAAGCCGGCTTGCCAAACGAAGCTGGTTTGCGGCATGGGACCGTTTTGCGGAACGAAGCCGTTGGGCTACGCATGCGTGGAAGACCGTGAGGATTTCCGGTTTCGCGATGCGGGTTCCGGGAGAATCCGAAGCGGGTGTGCATGCGTTTGGCTGGAATTGCTTCATGGTTTTCGTTTCGCTTCGGACATAGAGCAGGCCGTTCGTCCTCCTGCGTTGAGAGGAGGACGGCAGACGAGACTTTCCCGCACGCCTTAGTCTACGGATAGGCACTGGCAATCCGAACTGGCAAATTGCCGCCAAGCAATCAGGAGGGCTGGGAAGCGCTGGAGAGCCAGTGGGTTAGGGGAAGTGCGGCTTTGGCTGAAGTGCTGTGACCGTGGCGTGAGACCTGGGCGAATGGGCACTGGTCGCGAAGCGGGCCGGGTGGGCGTGGCCGCGCCGGAGCCGCACCTGCAAACGGGCAGGTGCTCCGCGGACTCGCTTCGCGAGGCGGATTTTGCTTGTCGAGTTTTCATTCTTATTTCGCATGATACGAAACATAACACTATAGGTGATATGGTGAGAGAATAAATATCGATGACCGAGACCCGACCCCAACGCGAGATTGCCCGCGAGAAACTTGAGACGGGCGGGATACTGCGCCTTGCAGAACTCATCCATGCGGGTGTGACCGCCGCAACGGTCAGCCGAATGGAGCGTGACGGGGAGGTGATCCGCCTCGCGCGAGGGCTCTATCAGCTTCCTGGCGCAGAACTTGATGCAAACCACAGCCTCGCTGAAGCGGCCAAGCGTTTCCCTAAGGGCGTGATTTGCCTTGTTTCCGCACTCGCCTTTCATGGCCTGACGGATCAGCTTCCGAAGAAAGTGTGGATCGCGATCGGCCGAAACGACTGGACGCCAAAGCCTAGCGATATGCGGATCCGTGCGCTGCGCTTCTCAAACGATCTACTTTCAGAGGGCGTTGAGACGCATACGATCGAGGGCGTCACGGTAAAAGTGTTCGGTGTTGCGAAGACGATTGCAGACTGTTTCCGGCACCGCGGCAAGATCGGACTCGCCATTGCTCTCGAAGGACTGCAGGAAGCCCTACGTCAACGCAGGGCGACACCGGCCGAGATCGCCACGGCGGCGGATGCCGGTGGAATTGGCACCGTGATCCGCCCGTATCTGGAGGCCCTGACCGCCAATGGCTAAGGAAATCAAGAATATCGGCGCCTCCGTGCGTGCCCGGCTGCTCAAACTCTCCAAAGCGAACCGACTGAGTTTCGATCTCGTGCTCACGCGATTCGCACTGGAGCGTCTTCTATTTCGGCTCAGCCAATCCGCCCATGCCGATCGCTTCGTGCTGAAAGGCGCCATGCTGATGATGAGTTGGTTCGAAGAGCCGCACCGTGCGACACGTGACCTCGATCTACTGGGTTTGGGTGACCCGAACGAAGATGCGATGCTTGCGATTTTTCGCGACATCCTTGGACAGCATGCTGAGGACGGCACTGTATTTGATCAGGATACGCTGCGAGTCGATCGCATTCGAGAAGAGACGGCATACGGTGGCTTGCGGCTACGTACCATTGCATCTGCCGGTGGCGCCCGGATCGCTCTGACGGTCGACATTGGTTTTGGCGATGCGCTGGAACCCGGGACGGAAGTCGTCAACTACCCCGTGATGCTAGACCTGCCCGCGCCGCGGTTGCGGGTCTATGCCCGGGAGACGGTGATTGCCGAGAAGTTCCAGGCGATGGTGGCGCTGGGGCGCGCGAACAGCCGGATGAAGGACTTTTACGATGTCTGGATTCTGAGCCGCTCGTTTCATTTTGGCGACAACAGGCTTGCACAGGCGATCACGGCGACCTTTGCGCGGCGTGGAACGCCGATTCCAACTGAACTGCCCGATGCGTTCAAGCCAGCATTCGCAGCAGACGAACAAAAACAGCGGCAATGGCGGACCTTCGTCGAGGATGTAGCAATTGACCCAGGACCTCTTGCTCAGGTTCTGGATGAACTTGCCGAGTTTTTGATGCCGCATGCCCATCTGGCCAAACAAACGGCCCAAGAGTGGTGAAGGAAGCTGCCAGTGATCTTTCGCCCCCTGCCGACATCGCAGGCGCGGCTAGCGGAACGGCTAGCCTCCCGTACTCGAAATGAGCGGGCACGCTCGCCTGGAGCACAGAAACGCCGGGCGTGGCCGCCCGGAGCCGCACCTGCAAACGGGCAGGTGCTCCGCGGACTCGCTTCGCGAGGCGGATTTTTTGGCGGTTGAGGAGGCCTATTTGTGGGTCCGATTGATTGTAGAGGCGGGGGTGGCGGATTTGGGCCTTTGCGGCGAGGGAAGGGATGGGTGGCGGGGCTTGCGGGTGGGGAGAGTGTTGAAAAGAGGGGAGTTGTTTCGATGGTGAATTTCGCGCGGGTTTTTGGCGGAGTTGTGACCGCGCTTCGGTAAGGAGCCGGACTGCAGCGAAAGCACGGGAGACGGGCGAGACCGCGATGGCCGGGGTGCGCAACTCCTGCCGGTTTTTGTCACAATTGTGGGTCAAAGTCTCTTTTGCCTGTATTGCACTTGGGATGCCGGATTCGCTCCCGGTGAGCAGAACCGGGGTATGCCTTTGGAGGGCTGGCCAGATCGCCTGGCCCTGAGCCGATTGGAACTCATGGCGAGGAGAGGGAATAGCCGACTTCAATGAACGTGGAGGATCTCAAACCCAACATCATCGTGCGCGGCCCCGTATTTCCTGAGCCGGTACGAATCATCCGGGTGGTGCCGATGGGCGGCTCGGTGAAGCTCGTGGGAGCGGGCATGACCACGGGGCTTGTCCACCAACCGATTCTTGCGCCGGCGCAGGTTGCGATCCTCGAAGGCTCTCCCGAACAGCAGCCGTTTGACGGAGATCCAGTCAAGTTCAAACTCGGGGTCGAAGCGCTGCGTTTGGGCATCGCTTACGAGTACGATCCGTACTTTTCACTGTCGATCGCCCGGGTCGACCCTCTGCCTCACCAACTGGAGGCCGTCTACGATTCCTTCCTCTGTTTGCCTCGTATCCGCTTCCTCCTGGCGGACGATCCTGGCGCAGGCAAGACAATCATGGCGGGCCTGCTCATTAAAGAGCTGAAGGTTCGCGGGCTGGTGAAGAGAATTCTCATCGTGACCCCGGCCAACCTCAGCTTCCAGTGGCAGCGGGAGCTCAAGGACAAGTTCCAGGAGAAGTTCGAGGTGGTGCGCAGCGACGTTCTGCGCGCGAATTACGGTTCCAACCCCTGGCAGGAGAAAAACCAGGTCGTGACGTCAATTTCCTGGGTGTCGCGAATCGAGGACGCCAAGGAGAGCCTGCTCCGCAGCCATTGGGACCTCGTCATCGTGGATGAAGCGCACAAGATGAGCGCGTACAGTTCCGACAAGAAGACGCTCGCCTACGACTTGGGAGAACGGCTTTCGGAAATGACGGATCACTACCTCCTGATGACCGCCACGCCGCACAAAGGGGATCCGGAGAACTTCCGCCTGTTTCTGCAACTCCTGGACCGCGACGTTTACGGGGATGTCGCCAGCATCGACGAAGCCATTCGGAGGCAGGAGGCTCCGTTTTACCTGCGGCGAGTAAAGGAAGCGCTCGTCCACTTCCCCGATGTGAACACCGGTGAGGTCCGGACTCTCTTTACCAGGAGAAAGGTCGAGACTATTGGCTTTGCCATCGACGACGAAGAGTGGGAACTCTACGATGCGCTGACCCGCTACGTCGAGGACCAATCCATCAAAGCGGCGGCTGATAATTCCGCACGTGGCCGCGCCGTTGGATTTACAATGGCAATGCTTCAACGCCGGTTCGCCTCCAGCGTCAGGGCTGCGCGGAGGAGCCTGGAGCGAATGCGGGACAAGCGCCAGAAGATATTGGGCAATCCCGCAGTCTACCGCCAGCAGCAGATCGAAGCTCGCGTGCCCGACGATTTCGACGAACTCCCGGAAGAAGAGCAGCAGGAGATTCTGGCCGCTCTCGAAGACGCGGTCGTCTCCGTAGATCCAATTGCGCTGAAAGAGGAGATCGGCCAACTGGACAAGCTTGTCGCGCAGGCTTTGCTGCTCGAAAAACGCGAGGTCGAATCCAAGCTCCGGAAACTGCGTGAGGTGCTCACGCAGCAAGGCATCTTCGAAGATCCGAAGATGAAGCTGCTGATTTTCACGGAGCACAAGGACACCCTGGACTACTTGGTGGAAAAGATGCGGGACGAGTGGTGTCTCTCCGTCACGCAGATTCACGGCGGCATGAAGATCGGCGACCGCGACACGGAGGGCAGCCGGATCTACGCCGAGCGCGAGTTCCGGGAAAGCTGCCAGGTGATGGTGGCGACAGAGGCGGCGGGCGAAGGCATCAACCTTCAGTTCTGCTGGTTCATGATCAACTACGACATTCCGTGGAATCCGGTGCGGCTGGAACAGCGGATGGGGCGCATCCATCGATATCTGCAGGAGAAGGACTGCCTGATCCTAAACTTCGTCGCCACCAACACCCGCGAAGGGCGCGTCCTCCACAAGCTGTTCGAGCGGCTCCAAAGCATCGAGTCCGATCTGGACCCGCAGCAGACCGGCAAGATTTTCAATGTCCTCGGGGATGTCTTCGCGGCGAATCAGCTTGAACGCATGCTCCGGGACATGTACACGCGGAATCTTTCGGAGGATGTGATTAAGAGCCGGATCATCGAGCAGGTCGACGGCGAGCGCTTCCGCAAGATCACGAACTCCACGCTGGAAGGACTGGCCAAGCGCTCGCTCAACCTCTCGGCCATCGTTGGCAAATCCGTGGAGGCGAAGGAGCGCCGGCTGGTGCCCGAGGTGGTGGAGGATTTTTTCCTCCAGGCTGGACCGATGCTTGGGGTGCATCCGAAGGAGATAACGAAGGGGAAGCACTGTTACCGAGTGGGCCGCGTTCCGAAGAACCTTTGGACCACGGGCGACCTGCTGGAGCCGCGTTTCGGGAAGCTGGGCAAAGAATACAAACAGGTCGTCTTCGACAAGAGTTACCTGTCGGAGGACCCGACCGTGGACTGGGTAACTCCCGGCCATCCTCTTTTCGAGGTGGTTCGGGAAGACTTGCTCCAATCCGTCGCTCCGGACCTGGAACGCGGCTCGGTATTCTTTGATGTGGCGCGAACAGAACCGGCGCGCCTCGACGTGTATTCGGCGGCGATCCGGGATGGCTTGGGGACCATTCTCCACCGGCGGCTATTCGTGGTGGAGACGTCGATGGACGGTTCTCTCGCCGTTCGGCAACCGACACTCTTCCTCGATGTGGTTCCCGCGCCCGCCGATACCGAACCGGGCATGGATGACGGGTTGCCGGGCAGCGACGTTGTCGAGCAGGCCTTAGTCGAGAAGGCGCTTGAGCCTTTCCTCGAAGAGATTCAACAGACGCGGCTCAAAGAGATCGATACGATTTCCACCCACATGGAGATCAGCCTGAAGGAGTTGATCCATCGCCAGAATCTTCGTATGGCCGAGCTCATGGGCGGGGACCATTCGCGCGAAGCAAATCCTCTTCTCGCCGCCAACATCAAGCAGGTTGAAGACAAGATTGACGAACTCAACAACCGGCTGGAAAAGCGCCGGAACGAGATCGAGCGCGAACGGTTCTGCACCATTGCGGACATCCAACACCATGGCCGCGCGTGGGTGTTGCCTCATCCGGAACGGGCGGCACCGAAGTTCGCCGCGATGGTGAAGGATGACGAGATCGAAAAGATCGCAATTCAGGCGGTGATTGCCCACGAAGAATCTCGCGGTTGGCGGGTCACCAGTGTGGAAACCGAAAACCGGGGATTTGATCTGATCTCGCGCAGGCCCCACCCGGAGGACCCGGAGACATCCGTTGAGGTGCGTTTCATCGAGGTCAAGGGCAGATCCGGCATCGGTGAAGTTGCCCTCACGACCAACGAGTTCAAGACGGCAGAGCGGCTCAAGAAGGACTTCTGGCTCTATGTCGTGTTCCACTGCGGATCAACTCCGCAGATTCGCATTGTGCAAGATCCTGCCCGCCTGGGCTGGGAACCGCTGGTCGTGATCGAGCACTACCACGTGCCCGCAAAGGCGATTCTGGAGGCGAGCAAGTGAGCAATTATCCAAAGCGGTTGATCGAGGTTGACCTGCCGATTAAAAAGATCTCCGCGCACGCCCGACGGGAAAAGTCGATTCGGCATGGGCATATCTCGACGCTGCATATTTGGTGGGCTCGAAGGCCGCTCGCAGCCTGCCGCGCGGTGTTGGGTGCGGCTTTATGGCCGGACCCTGCGGACCCGCTGTGCCCGCAGAAGTTCCGCGATGACGCTTGCCGACTGATCAATAAGTTTGCCAAGAAAGCGGCGTCTGACAAGGCTCTCGCTGAAAGCTGCTCACACGATACGTGGAAGAAGTGGCAAACCCTCTCAAGGGTCGAAGGGGGACTGGATTCAAAGAAGGAGACACACTGGAATGTCCTGCGGTTTACGCTGTTGGATTTCATCGCGGATTTCGCCAATTGGGATAATTCGACGGTTCCGGAGTATCTCGAAACAAGCCGAGCGCTGACGCAATCGGCTCACGAGACTCTGGGAGGCCTACCGGGCACTCGCCCGTTGGTAGTTGATCCATTCGCGGGCGGAGGCTCCATTCCGCTCGAAGCCCTGCGCGTGGGCGCCGATGCGTTTGCAAGCGACCTAAATCCAGTCCCAATTCTCCTCAACAAAGTGATGCTTGAGTATATACCCAAGTATGGCCAGCGTTTGCGTGGCGAGGTCCGGAGATGCGGGGAGCAGATTGTTCGGGAAGCCGAGCAAAAGCTCGTTGCGTTCTATCCACCTGATTCGAACGGTGATCGCCCAATAGCCTATCTCTGGGCGCGCACGATCACATGCGAGGGGCCTGGATGCGGTGCCGAAGTACCTCTGTTAAGAACGCTTTGGATCGCGAAGAAACCGACTCGATCAGTGGCACTTCAGTTCGTTCCTGATCGGGCGTCAAGGCAGATCGGTTTTAGGATCATCTCCAGAGAAAATGGTTCCTGGATTGACCAAGCCGATTCGCGCTCAGCCGTGTCCAACCCTAAATTTGAAGGAACGGTGAAACGTGGCTCAGCCACCTGTCCTTGCTGTGGTTACACAACTCCTGTCGCAAAGGTACGAGACCAGCTGACAAAGCGGGCCGGAGGAGCCATGGATGCCAGGCTGTTGTGTGTCGTGACTGTGAATTCAGCAAGAGCTGGCAGACATTATAGGCTTGCCACTCAGGGAGATATAGAGGTAACCCGGCGTGCCCGACTTGCTTTGGAATCATTACGTCAGCAGAGTACGGACCCGTTGAGTCCCGTACCGGATGAGAGCATTCCACTCAGCGAGCTTCGGCGAATAAGCGTTCCACTCTATGGAATGAATACCTGGGGATCGCTCTTTTCCGCGCGACCCGCCGTGTCCTTGGCCTACTATTCGGCAGCCGTCTCACAGATCAAACAAACATCCGACCCGGACGATCAGGAGTTTCGGCGTGCTGTCAAGGTCTGTCTGGCGTTTGCGGTGAGCAAGCAGGCAGATTTCAATTCGTCGTTGTCACGCTGGGCGAATCACATGGAGAAGAGTGTAGCCACCTTTTCTCGCCAAGCTCTTGGAATGCTTTGGGACTGGGGTGAAGTCTGCCCACTAGGTGAGTCGACTGGTTCCTTTTCCGTTGCACTGGATTGGGTTATCAATGCGCTGGACCAGCAGTGGCTTGATCATGGTGGACACGTTGCTCATGCGTCTGCCACCAGTGCGGTGTTGCCCGAGGACTCTGCGCAGCTCCTCTTTACCGATCCACCGTACTATGACGCGATACCCTACTCCCACCTCTCGGATTTCTTTTACGTATGGCTTAAACGATGTCTTGCGTCGGAATTTCCCGACTTATGCTCATCGGAGGTGACTCCTAAAGATAGCGAGATAGTTGTTGACCGTCCGCACAGTCGCAGCCGATCAATAAAGACGCCGGCGTATTACGAGAAGGAACTGGCGAAAGCGTTTGCAAATGGAAGAGGTATTACTGCGCCCGATGGGCTAGGAGTCATCGTCTTTGCAAGCAAAACGACTGCAAGCTGGGAAGCTGTACTAGGAGCCGCAATCGACGGGGGTTGGATAATAACGGGCTCTTGGCCGATTGATACGGAAAAGGCTGATCGCATGAATGCGATCGGCACAGCTTCGTTGGGATCCTCAGTGCACATCATCTGCAGGCCAAGGGAGAGTGTGGACGGCGCCCTGCGCGTAGATGAGGTTGGGGACTGGCGCGATGTTCTCCTAGAATTGCCAGCCCGCATCCACGATTGGATGCCCAGGCTCGCTCAGGACGGCGTTGTCGGTGCCGATGCAATTTTCTCTTGTCTTGGTCCCGCCCTGGAGATTTTCTCTAGATACGCCCGAGTTGAGAAACCAGATGGCGACGAAGTGAGCTTACGAGAATATCTGGAACACGTGTGGGCCGCGGTCTCCAAGGAAGCAATCTCGATGATTTTCGCGGGTGCCGACACGACAGGCTTCGAGGAAGACGCACGGCTGACAGCGATGTGGCTGTGGACGCTCTCGCCGAAACTGTCAGACTCTCACCCGACGAATTCCGACGAGGCGGAAGAAGCTGATTCAGATGCCGAGGAGACTACAAACGAAGGGCTCCGACTGACGGGTTTTTCCCTGGAGTTTGATGCTGCGCGAAAGATTGCTCAGGGAGTAGGCGTTCACTTGGAGACTCTGCCCAATGTTGTTGAAGTCAAGGGGGAAGTCGCCCGACTACTGCCCGTGGCCGAACGGACGAAGGCCTTGTTCGGCAAAGAAGGCACTGAATCACCTACTGCAAAACGGAAGAAGTCGGCGCAGCTTTCGTTGCCGGGATTGCTGGAAGAACTGGAGCAGGAAGAGAGCGGCTGGACTCTCCAGAACGCCGCGAAGCCCGGCAGCACCACTTTGGATCGACTGCACCAAGCCATGATCCTGTTCGCGGCCGGTCGCGGCGAGGGGCTGCGACGTTTTCTAGTCGATGACGGAGTGGGCAAAGACCAGAAGTTCTGGAGCCTGGCCCAATCGCTTTGCGCGCTGTATCCAAGTGGCACGGACGAGCGCCGGTGGTCGGAAGGCGTGCTGGCGCGGAAGAAAGGACTCGGCCTCTGATGCAATACACCGTTTACTGCGATGAGAGCCGACACGACGGCGGTTGCGGATCGCCCTTCATGGCCATTGGTAGCTTATGGACGCCGCGCGAACGAAAACTGGAGTTGACAAAGGCAGCGAGGGCACTGTTTCGACACGAGGGGCTCAATGCGGAGGTGAAATGGAGCAAGGTCAGCACGTCGCGGCTTTCCTCCTACAAGAGGATTGTCGACTTCTTCTTCGCGGCCGACGTGCTCAGATTCCGGGTCATTGTGGTTGAACACGAAAAGCTCGACCTGGGTCGCTTTCACGGTGGCGATCGCGAACTTGGATTCTACAAGTTCTATTACGAGTTGCTGATTCGTTGGTTGGAAGCAGGAAACGAGTACCTGGTGTTGCTCGACTTCAAGCAGAACCAGGGTGCGAGCCGATACAAGGACCTGAGGGCGGTTCTCTCCCGAAAGCTCAAAGGCGAAGCGAGGATCCTTGACTTGACGGTGATCGATTCCGCGGAGACTCCGCTTGCCCAGATTTGCGATTTGCTCACCGGTGCGGTGGCGTCAGCATGGTGTGGTGACGCCCAGCCAGGCAGCGCGAAGGCCGCGCTAATTGCGCACATCGCCCAGCACCTTGGATTCCCGGGCTTGAAGATTGCCTCTGCAAGCCCCGCAATATCGAAGTTCAACATTTTCCACATCGAGTTGCAGTGAGGAGCGCACCCATTGTCGATCGATTTGAATGCGCTCATGCTGGATTTGACTGGACTCACGGACCCGGAGGCCGAGGAGTTGGGCCGGGCCGAATACAGGCGACTCTACGCTGGAGGAAACATGCGCTGCTCCCTGACGGCCTATGACGGCGTGGAAGTCATGTTCTTCGAGGATCGCTTCGACCATGCCTTCTTCACAACGTCGGACCGGTATCGAAGAGCCGAGGCGAAGGACACGCTCGCCCGCGATCGAGTGGCGCGAATCGCATGGATTGGGCCAATCCTGCGTGGAGAAGTGGCCAACACACAGTGCTGGGAATCCGCCCCAACGTATGGGAGGGATCCGCGCAGAAACCGGCTTTGTATTGCATCCAGCGAGCTCTACACGATTTGGCTGGAACCACTCAAGAGTGGCGCGTGGAAGTTCTCTACGGCCTACGTTGTCCTTGGATATCAGGCTACCGAGTACAAGGGTGGCAGGCGGTGCGTATGGAAGGTTTAGAGATGCCCCGTGATTGCCGGGCTCACGGGACCAGAAGCCATGTCCACCGCCATGAGGCGTGGAGTAGCTGCTGGCTTGCACCAGCATCAGTCCCATTGTACGGGAAGACCCTCGGATGCTTCAAGAGGAATCTCTAAAGGATTGATATATATGGCGTTATTGAAGCCCTGGTACAAAGTCGTCACCCCTCGCGAGGATCTGCGCGAATCGAAGCCGCTGGACGCTTCGGAGTTCGCCGTGCATCTGGACCATGTGCGGGAGGGGCGTGCCCCGGAGGTTTACAAGAACCCGGAGAATTTTTTCGACCGCACGTACCTCACCAGGTCGCTGCTCGATCTTGCCGCCCAGGTGGTCCGGCGGCTATCCGGCGAGAAGACCGAAACGTCGGCGGTGTTCAACCTGGCAACGCAGTTCGGCGGCGGCAAGACGCACGCGCTGACGCTGCTCTACCACCTTGCGAAGAACGGCCCGAAGTCGCATGCCTGGGCGGGCGTGCGGAGAATCTTGGAGAAGGCGGGTGTCTCGTCCGTTCCCGAGGCGGCGGTGGCGGTTTTCGTGGGCACGGAGTTTGATTCCATCTCCGGCCGTGGCGGCGATGATGGGACTCCGCTCCGCAAGACTCCGTGGGGTGAGATTGCGTGGCAACTGGGTGGCGAGGCCGGGTTTGCCGCCGTGGCCGAGCACGACCGTCAGTTCGTTGAGCCGAAGGGCGACGTGATCCAGGCGTTCCTGCCCAAGGACAAGCCGTGCCTCATTCTGATGGACGAGGTGATCAACTACACGAGCACGTACCGGCACAAGGGCTACCATCGCGCTTTATACAATTTCATTCAATCTCTTTCGGAGCAGGCTCGCGGGTCGGACAAGGTGGTTCTGCTGGTTTCCATTCCCGCTTCCGAGATGCCGTATAGCTCGGATGACGAGGCGGACGAGCAGTGGTTCAAGAAGATGCTGGACCGCGTGGGCAAGCCCATTATGATGGCGGCGGAGTCCGAGACCGCCGAGATCATCCGGCGCCGGCTGTTTGAATGGCACGGCTTGAATGACGACGCCAAGCGGACCATCGCCGAGTATTCCGATTGGATCGTCGAGCACCGGCAGCAGATTCCGAATTGGTTTCCGGTGGATACCGCGAGGGAGGCTTTCGCCGCCACCTATCCTCTGCACCCGAGCGTGCTCTCCGTGTTTGAGCGAAAATGGCAGACCCTGCCGCGCTTTCAGAGGACCCGAGGCGTGCTGCGGCTGTTGGCGATCTGGGTCTCCCGCGCCTACCAGGAGGGTTTCCAGGGCGCGCACAAGGACCCGTTGATTGGTTTGGGAACGGCTCCGCTGGATGACCCGATGTTTCGGTCCGCGCTCTTTGAGCAATTGGGGGAGAACAAGCTCGAAGGCGCTGTCACGACCGACATTTGCGGGAAGAAGGACTCCCACGCGGTACGCCTGGATGCGGAGGCGGTGGACACCATCCGGAAGGCGCGCCTCAACCGTAAGGTGGCAGCGTCGATCTTCTTCGAATCGAACGGAGGCCAGGCGCGCGCAGAGGCCACGATCCCGGAGATTCGATTGGCTGTGGCGGAACCGTCCCTCGATATCGGCAATGTAGAGACGGTGGTGGATGCACTGGAAAATGCGTGCTACTTCCTTTCCGTTGACCGGAACCGCTACCGCTTCGGCCTCACGGCCAACCTGAATAAGTTGCTGGCGGACAAGCGAGCCAGCATCCAGCAGCCGCGAATTGACGATCGGGTGCGAACCGAGGTGCAAGCGGTCTTCTCGCAGGGGCCGCCGATTGACCGCATTTTCTTCCCGGAGAAGAGTTCCCAGATTCCAAACCGGGCGGCACTTACCATCGTGGTCCTGCCCCCGGAGAACGGCGACATCGAGGAAGGCAAGAGACTCCAGTTGGTTGACTCGATGACCAAGCAAAGCGGCACATCGGATCGGACGTTTAAGAGCGCGCTCATTTGGTGCGTGCCGGACTCCGGGCGGCAGCTTTGCGATGAAGCGAGGAAGTTGCTGGCGTGGGAGGACATCCAGGAGGAGGCGGTGGAACTCAAGCTGGAGGACATCCAGCGGAAGCAGCTTGCCGAGAATCTCGGCCGGTCAAAGCGGGACTTGCGCGAGGCAGTTTGGCGCACTTACAAGACGGTGATGTTGCTGGCGAAGGACAACTCCATCCGAAGCATCGATCTTGGCCTGGTGCACTCCAGCGCGGATACCTCGCTGGTTGGGTTCATCGTGAATCGCCTGAAGCAGGACGGGGATATCTCCGATGGGATCAGTCCGAAGTTTCTGGCGCGAAATTGGTCAGGCGCGCACAAGGAATGGAGCACCAAGGCGGTGAAGGACGCCGTGTTTGCCTCGCCCTTATTCCCCCGCTTACTTAGCGGAGAATTGATGCGGGATACCATCGCTCGGGGCGTGAGCAACGGCGTGCTGGCATACGTGGGCAAGACGGCCACCGGTGCGTACGACCCATTCGTGTTCGGCGTGAGCATGAGCCCGCAGGAAGTGGAGATCTCGGAAGACGTCTACGTGATTACAGCAGAGACAGCCGAGGCGTACAAGCAGTCGCTTTCCGCACCACCGAAGCCCATTGGCACCGGGAGTTTGTTCGATTCGGAAGATGGGAAACCGGCAACCACGGAAACAGGCACGTCCGGCAACAGTTCGATTCAGGCCGGTGGCGATGCTGATCCCGTGGCCGTGATTCCACCGGACAAGGCCACCGCACTGCGCTGGTCTGGCGAGGTCCCCGCTCAGAAATGGATGAACTTCTACACCAAGGTGCTCTCGCGATTTGCGACGACAAAGAGCCTGCGGCTTACGGTGTCGGTGGACGTATCGCCCGAAGGTGGCGTTTCGAAGCAGTCGATGGAGGAGACGAAGACGGCGCTGCGGGAGATGGGGCTGAAGGACGATCTGTTGTAGCGGATGATCAGGGCTTCGATTTCTTAGGCTAGGATGCTCGCATTCCCATGAAGGCGAAGAAAAAGGGGGCGCGGAGGCCCCCTTTTTCTGATTCTGACTGGGCTCGTGGGCCGCTAGACCTTCTCCGGGACGACGAAGGGTTTGCGGTAGTTGCGGGTGAACATTTTCGCGGCTTCGGGGTCGTTCTTGACGGTGCGGGTTTTGGGGTCCAGGTGCAGGGTGCGGCCTAGCAGGTAGCTGATGTTGCCGAGGTGCATGAGGTCGCAGGAGGTGGCGCCTTCGGCGATGGGGGCGCCTAGCTCGCTCTTATCGCGGC
>JADYZL010000417.1 GCA_020853155.1 Bryobacterales bacterium | reverse complement strand
GGATTTGCCTTCAGCAATTCCGGAAGGCGTTCGAGAAACGTCTGCACGCGCTCCAGGTACTTTTCGCGGCCCAGCATCAGCCGGAGGCTTTTGCCCTCGATCGCCAGGGTCACTCGCAGGTTGGCGGGATCCGATATGTCGATCTCACTCAACCTCACGCCGAGCGGTTTCATCTCCGATTGCACGGCCAGCACGAGATCCGCTCTTGCCTCGCGATAATCGACGGATTGGTTGAATGTGAGCCCGAAAACCACCGGAAGGTCGAACTGTGCCTGGCGCGGGCGGCGCATCAGAACGCCGTTGCGATCCATCAGCATCATCTGGTAAGCGTCGCCGCGACGCCCGGTGGCGATCGCGGCTATTGCCACCGGTGTTCGCTCTTTCACCACTACGTGCAGCCGGTCCGGCCATAGGCGGGTGATACTGGCCTCTTCCACCCAATCCACGGCAAGCAACTGCTCCCGCCGGACATTCAGCGGCAGCAAATACAGGCTGCGGCCCACGTCGCGTTCAAAGATGGAAAACACTTCCTGAGCGGGCACATGCTCCAGACCCACCAGGTCAATGGGGCCGTCGGCAATCACCAGCCCGCCTTTGGAGAACGGTCGCAAGACAAAGCGGGGGTCCGTGGCCAGGAAGGTATCCATCTGGTATACCAGCGCCACCGCCGCGATGAACACTACCAGGAAGAACAGAAACACGACCGCGAGCAAAATGCGCTTCCGCGCGAGGTGCTCCGGAGTCGCTCTTGCCACCGTCCGGGGACGGCGAGGCTTCGCTTCCAACTCCGGAAGGCTCTCGTCTTCGAATTCCAACGTGCGGCTCTCGCGAGATCTGGCCATCGCTTCCCTTCTCCCCGGCGGAGAACGCCGGGAGAGACTCGGGCGCCGTCCGGTCCCGTGCCGACGCCCGGAACAGAATTGCACCCGATTGTTCTATCGTCACCCGTTTGCCCGCTCCGCCGCAACGCCCCGGTTTACCGGGCCGCCCAAGCAAAGCGAACTAGCCAACTACTCCGCCGGCAGGCACGTCTCCGCATGCGGCTTGCCGCCCCCCTCGTTGAGACTCCGCCTTCTCGAGAAGCGCGAGGATCCGCTCCCCGGCCTGGCTCACGCTCCCCGCGCCCATCGTCACAATCACGTCGCCCGGTTCCGCTAGCGCGCATAGCGCTTCGGCCGCGGCCTCAAGCGAAACTTCAAACTGCGCACCGCGGTTGCCGAACTCGCGCATCCGCTCTACAAGCCGCTCCGAGGTCACTCCCGCCAGAGGCGCTTCGCTTGCGGCGTAAATCGGAACGACGCACACGGTGGTGGCGAGATTGAAGCATCCCGCGAAATCGTCCAGCAATTCCTTCGTTCGCGAATACCGGTGCGGCTGGAAGAGTACGTATATCCGGTTGTACTGCGTCACGCGAAGCGCTTCGAGCGTCGCGCGAATCTCCGTCGGGTGGTGCGCATAGTCGTCCACGACAGCAACGCCGTTCCGATTCCCTTTCAGTTGGAAGCGGCGCTCCACGCCTTCGTAGGCTGCAATCCCCTGGCGGATGCTTGTAAGATCCACCTCCAGCTCGAGCGCGGCGGCAACGGCGGCACTGGCATTGAGCACATTGTGGAAGCCGGGAACCTGAAGGCGGAACTCGCCGAGATCGCGGCCGCGAAACTCCAGCCGGAAGGTGCTTCCCATCCCCGCGAATTCCCAGTTCGCGACGCGCAGATCCGCTTGCGCGCTGACGCCATAGGTGATGATGCGGCGCTGGATGCGGGGCAGAATGTGCTGGATATTCGGGTCGTCCAGGCAGAGGATGGCGGCGCCATAGAACGGCACCTTGTTGATGAATTCGACAAAGGCGTCACGGATTTCGTCGAGAGACTTGTAGTGGTCCAGATGCTCGAGATCGATGTTGGTGACGATCGCCACGATGGGCGAGAGTTTGAGAAACGAACGGTCGCTCTCGTCGGATTCAACAACCAGAAAATCGCTCTTGCCCACGCGCGCGTTGGAGCCGCCGAAGGTGCTGACCCGCCCGCCCACGACAACCGTGGGGTCTAGCTCCGCCTGGCTGAGCACGGTTGCCGCCATCGTGGTCGTCGTCGTCTTCCCATGGCTGCCCGCCACGGCTACGCCAAACTTGAGGCGCATCAATTCGGCCAGCAGTTCTCCGCGCGGGATGACCGGGATGCCGAGGGAGCGCGCCTCCCGCACTTCGGGGTTCGATGCGTCGAGGGCGGACGTGGTCACCAGCACTTTCGCACCCTGGATGTTTGAAGCATCGTGCCCGGGAAAGACGATGGCGCCCAGGCGCACCAACCGTTCCGTGATGGGGGTCGCGCGAAGGTCCGAACCGCTGATCCGGTAGCCCAGATTCAGCAGCACCTCCGCGATGCCGCTCATCCCGATGCCGCCGATCCCCACGAAATGTATGTGTTGTGGCTTAAAAAACATCGTGCTTCGCCGCCGCTGTTCTCGTTTCCCGTAGGGAGCGCGGGCGCGTGCCCGGACGGATTTACTGCGACGCTGCCTCCTCTTCCAGAATATCGGCAGCGGCCTGGGCAGCGCCGTGGCGGGCGAAGCCGCCGGCCTGGGCGCCCATCGCGGAGAGCGCGGCGGGGTCGCGAAACAGGCGCACCACTTCCGCGGCAAGGCGTTCCCCACTGAGAGCGGATTCCTCCATAAGTAGCGCGGCCCCGGCCTGCGCCATGGCTTGCGCGTTCTTACGCTGATGATCGTCCGCGGCGCGAGGGAACGGAACAAGAATGGCCGGCTTCCGGGCCGCCGCAAGTTCCGCCACAGCCCCTGCGCCAGAGCGGCCCACGATGAGATCCGCCTGCCCAAAAACCGCCGGCATATCGTCGACAAAAGCAAAGACTTCCCCGTCAAGGCCGGTAGCGGCGAAAGCGGTGGCAACCTCCGCGGCCTGCGCATTCCCGGCCTGATGGAGAATCCGAACCCGGATATCCGCCGCGGCGAAATGCGGCCAGGCTTCGCGCATCGCGCGGTTCAACGCGGACGAACCCTGGCTGCCTCCGGTGACGAAAAGCGTGTAGGGCGGGGATGGCGCGCGCCGCTCAATGGCGAAGAAGGCTTCCCGCACCGGTACGCCCGTAAGCTGAGCGATCCCCGGCGGGAAGTGCCCCATCGTTTCTTTGAAATTGACTAGCGCCTTTCGCACGATCTTCGCCGTCCACCGCGCGGTGAGGCCCGGATAGGCGTTTGGCTCCATGATCACCATGGGCGTGCCGGTGAGCCGGCCGGCCGCCATCACGGGACCGGAGACATATCCGCCCATGCTGAAAATGACATCGGGGTGAAAGGCGCGGATCTCACTCCCCGCCGAGAGCACCGAGCCCGGCAGAAGCGCAATGCTGCGAACGGCATTCACAAGCCCCACGCGGTTTAGGCCCTGCACTTTCAGAAAATGAATCGGGAAGCCATGTTGCGGCACAAGGCGGGCTTCCATCCCCCGCTCCACTCCCAGAAACAGAACCTCATGCCCGCGGCGGCGCACCTCCTCCGCAACGGCCAGCGCGGGGATCACGTGGCCGCCGGTTCCCCCACCGGCAAATAGGATTC
>JADYZL010000416.1 GCA_020853155.1 Bryobacterales bacterium | reverse complement strand
TATCCGGTGTATGGGCATGTGCTCGATCAGAGCCCGATGCTTGCGGTGCGCGAAGGGAATTGGAAGCTGTTGCTCAATCCGGACCGGAGCAGGGTGGAGTTGTACGATGTTCCCAAGGATCCGTCAGAGATGAATAACCTTGCCATGCAGCAGGCGGCGGTGGTGAAGCGGCTGTCCGCGCAGGCGCTGGCATGGCAGAAGACGCTGCCCCGAGGGCCTGTGGATCCGGATGCGGGGAAGACCACGTATGTCTGGCCGCGAAGTGCACAATAAATGGAAAGAGGGCTGAAGTCACAAAGGCATCGCTCCGCTGGCGACTAGCGTTTCCGGACATGCGTGGGTATTCGCCGCGAAAGCTGAATTATATTAGTTAGTAGGGCATTTGCAGAGGCTTGGCCGTGGGGTCACAATGTACGCCTTCTCGCAGGCAGAGCCCGGGGTTCTTGATGGAGCAGCGGATTGCGTTCAACGCAAGGTTGGGGAGATTGCCGATGCCGGAGGACCGGGTGAAGTTCGGAGCGGAGTTGGTGCGAGCGATGTGGAAAGCGGTAACAGGGCGCTGAATGTCTCATTGAGAATCGCCTAAGCCCAATACTGTTCACTTAACAATCCTGATCCTCTTGGCAATGTCGATGCGCCGGGTGCGTTGACGTTTGCGAGGCCGCAAGTTGTAGCTGCTCATTTTCCGTTTCACGCCGCGCGGGTTGATCCGATTGCGGCTCGAACTGACGCGTTCCTCAAGAATCTCGTCGAGGATCGCTTCGTGGAAGGCTTTCTTCTGCTGAGGGGGGAATAGCGCCGTAGCGGGTCATGCGCCGTTGGACAACACGCACCGAATGGAGGAAGGAAAGCCGGTCAGGATCTTCGTCGGCCTTCAGAGCGGCTTCGTGCATGAGCCCGCGGATGGCGAAGTGCGCCATCAGCAGACCAAAGAATTCCTGCTGTACCAGTTCCGGTGTCTTGCTGCGTAATACGATCTGGGCGCCGCGCAAGTGTGTTTTCAACTCATCCAGGGCGGTCTCGATTTCCCACCGCTCGTGATAAAGCGCTGCCAGTTCCTTGGCCGGTGCCTGCTCGTGATCGAGTATGGTGGTGACCAGCCGATAGATCGGCTCGGCGTCTTTAACGTCTTTTAAGCGGTAGTCAATGACCCGAACGATGATTCCGTTGCGCCGATTTCGCCGGTCGGAAGTGGATGCGTAAATCCTGCTGAGATACGAGCCGTCCGGCAGTCGTTTCTCCACATCCAGACGGGCATTCTGGCGCGTACGCCACAGCAAGTCCGCTCCGGTCTTGGCGGCCATGCGCCAGAGTTTGTAGCTCGGAAAGAACCGGTCTGCCAGACACAGCATTCCTTTGCCGAGCGAGGCGATCACTTTCTCGGCCAGCGTGAGTTCATCGGTGGCGTACTGGTCCATGTGCGCGGCCCACAACACGTGCGTGCCGTTCTCCAGCAGCGCCACAAACCGGATTTTAGGGAAAGCGCTGGAGCCTCGACTGGCCCCCGGGCGTCCAAACGCCTTTTCGTTCTCCGCCGTATCGGCCACATCCAAGGTGCTGCCATCGAGGCTCACCAGTCGCCATTGACGGTACCAGGCTCCCTTGGTCCGCTTCTCTGCAATGGGGGCCACCACAGCGTCATAGAGTTTCTTCACCGGCTCGGCTCCCAACCGGCTGCGCGCCTGGGAAATACCGGACTTGCCGGCGACTTTCACTTTAGCCGAAGGGTCAAGCAGCCACTGCACGCCTTCCAGTAGGCAGCGCAATACTTCGCGATAGGAAGACTGCATGTACAGCGCCATGGCGATCACGTAATAAACCACCACGTGTGCCGGCAAATCACGCTTACGGATACTGGTACGATTGGTCTGTTTCAAAACCTCGTGGATCTTCTCGGCGGGGAAGAACTTGGCGATAACGCCGAGGCTGATATAGTCGGTTATCCGGCTACCTGCCGGTAGGGCTGCTACCGTGCGTGCCATGCCGGTCCTCCTGGGTGCTCGCGCTGGGGCAGAACTTCCGCGCTGGTTTGCGCTGCCTGCAGATCCGAGACTCGAACATAAGGATATCGTCCGCGAATGGCCTGGTTGAAGTAGCTACCCTTGGAAGGCGCGTCCAGCAGCGCCTCGTGTACGGTTGCGGGAACACCGAAGTAGTGATAGACAACCCGGCTGCGAAACTCCAACTGCAGCAGTTTCTGGACGCCATCATAAGCGACTGTTGCCAGCGTGGTTGAAGCCACGGCAGTGATGAGCATTTGAAAGTGACCTCCCTTTGTTGGGAGGCCTCGGGTGCCCTAGAACAGAATACAGCAAAAACGTCTTAAGTGAACAGTATTGCGCCTAAGCCTACATTCCCTATGTGCAGTTCGCCTACTGATCTGCACGGTCTACGCGATGCATACGTCAAATCTTGAGAGGTCAATCGTTGCCGTCTCTGCTGGCCACATTGTTCACGAGCCTCATTTCGATGGCCGCTGTCCGGGTGATCGCAGGCAGCAGGGTGGACATTGCGTCGACTGTCGTGAACGAGCGGGGAGACACTTATCTGG
>JADYZL010000415.1 GCA_020853155.1 Bryobacterales bacterium | reverse complement strand
GCCCTTCGCTTCAACGCAGGGGTTCTGTCATTGACAAGAGAGGTTACAACATGACGAGATCTTTTCAGGATCGCGCCGCGTCATGGGCATCACTGCTCGTGGCGCTGGTCGTGTTCTCGCTGATTTGTGTCCCGGCTTCCGCTCAAGTTCTCTACGGCTCGATCGTGGGAACGGTGGGTGACCCGACCGGCGCCGTAATTCCCGGCGCGACGGTGAAGGTGACCAACACCGGTACCGGATTGAGCCGCGAAACGACTTCCGACGCGGCCGGACGCTTTTCGATGCCCAGTTTGCTGCCCGGCAGGTACAGCGTTGCCGTCACCAGCACGGGCTTCAGTTCCTTGACCCGCGAAGACGTGGATGTCACGATCAACACCGTTACCCGCCTGGACCTGAAGCTTCAGATTGGACAGGTTACCGAGCAGGTGACCGTCTCCGGGACGGCGCTATCCCTGCAGACGGAGAAATCGGACGTACACTCCGAAATCACCTCGCAGGAGATCACGAGTGTGCCGCTGCCTGGCTACCGGAACTACCAGACGCTGATGAACCTGGTGCCCGGCGCGACGCCGGCCGCGTTCCAGAACGCCGTGGTGGACACCCCCGGACGCGCGCTGACGACCAACGTCAACGGCACCGCCCGCAATAACAACAACACGCTCACGGACGGCGCGGTGAACATCAACATTTGGCTCCCGCACCACACCGCCTATGTGCAGCCGGTCGAATCGATCGAGACCGTCAACGTTTCGACAAACTCGTTCGACGCCGAGCAGGGCATGGCTGGCGGCGCTGCGATCACCGTGGTGACCAAATCCGGCACCAACGATCTGCACGGCGTGGCCTTCTGGTTCCACAACAACAACCGGCTGAACACGGTGCCTTATTTCCGGTCCGCCACGTACAAGAACCCGAAGACCACCCTAAACATTGCGGGCGGCACTCTGGGCGGCCCGATCGTCAAGAACAAGCTGTTCTACTTCTTCAGCTATGAGCGGACGATGGAAGGCACTGGCTACAGCGGCAACTATTCCGTCGCGCCGGCGAACTTCTTGAGGGGCGACTTTAGTGCGTTGAATAGCTATGCGAAGGTTTACGACCCCGCATCCGCGCCCGCAACCTCTCCCGAATTGCGCACGCAGTTCGCGGGCAACATCATTCCGAGCAGCCGCATCAGCCCGATCGCGGGCAGGGTCTACAACGGAATGCCCGGGCCGAACCAGGTTTCCCCCACCGACCCGAACAATCTCTCCGGCAATTTCTTCGCGAGCGGTGTGCTTTCCCTCACGCGCAACCAGTACGACTTCAAACCGAACTGGGTCGTGAACGAAAAATTGAGCGTCTGGGGCAAGTACAGCCGCATGGACGCCCCGGTTACGGGCGCGTACCCCTTCGGTAACAAGGGTGGCCCAGCACTCGGCACGGAAGGTATCGGCGATACCACCGTTCAGTTGATCACCTCGGGCTACAACTACACCTGGTCGCCCAGCTTCCTGATGGATGGCGTATTCGGTTACACCCGGATGGATCAAACCGTCACGATTCCGGAGATGGACAAGAATGTCGGCCTCGATGACTGGGGTATCCCCGGCACCAATGGCGGCCAGAGGTTCAAGAACGACTTCCGTTACGGCGGCATGCCGGTCGTCACGGGCATCGGCTTCAGCAACGTCGGCAACGAGGGCACTTGGACCCCCACGTGGCGCGCTGAACGGAGCTTCACCTTCCAGGCGAACTTCACCAAACTTGCCGGCGCGCATGAAATCCGCTTCGGCTTTGAACCGCGCCGTTTGATATTGGACCACTGGCAACCGGAAACAGCGAATCCGCGCGGAGCAATCAACTTTGATGGCCGCACCACCAGCATCCCCGGCGCGGTAGCGCGCGAACCCAATCAGTTTGCTGCTTTCCTGCTTGGCTTGCCCTATAGCTATGGCAAGTCGGTCCAGAACTTCCTGATGACCAACCGCGAATGGCAGTTGGCCTGGTATGTCCGCGACCGCTGGCAGGTGAGCAGAAACCTGACCGTCAACCTCGGCTTGCGGTATGAATACTACCCGCTCATCAGCCGCAAGGATCGCGGCATTGAACGCTGGGACCCCTACACCAACATCGTCTACCTCGGCGGCCTCGGCGCCGTTCCGAAGAACGTCAACATCAACGTGAGCAAGAAGCTGTTCGCGCCGCGCATTGGCTTCGCCTACCGCTTCGCGGGTGAAACCGTGCTCCGCGCGGGCTACGGCATCACCTACGACCCCGTCCCGTTCTCTCGCCCGCTGCGTGGCCTTTATCCCTCCACGATCACGGGCGATTACCAGCCAGATACCTCTTTTGGCTGGTATAACAACCTGTCCCAGGGTATTCCCGAGATCCCGCTGCCAGACACCAGCACTGGACAGTTGCTGCTGCCCTTGAATATCAACATGGGCCCGCGCAGCCCGTGGGGCGGCAATCTCACCCGCGGTTACATCCAGAGCTGGAACCTGACTCTGGAGCGAAGGCTGCCGTGGGGTATCCTCGGAACGGCGGGCTATGTCGCCACTCGCACCATCGATCAAATGATGGACCGCGACATCAACACCGTCGGCCCGGGCCTCGGCAAGGATCGCGCGAATCTGCCTCTCGCCCAGATCAACGGTCGCCGCATCGGCGCCAGCATGTGGGATGGCTGGGGCTACGGCGCCTATGACTCTCTTCAGATGAACGCGCAGAAGCAGTTCGGTTCCGGACTCTTCTTCACGACGTCCTACACGTTTAGCAAGGCGCGGAACATGGCGGACGACACCGGCTGGGCCGGACCGAAGGCGTTCAACTGGGATGGCATGTTGGCACGGAACTATTCGCTGGCCGGATATGACCGCACCCACATGTTCACCACTGCCTTCAGCTACGACCTGCCCTTCGGCGAAGGACGCCGCTACAACCTCACGGGTGTTGCGGATAAGATCGCCGGCGGATGGAAACTGAGTGGCACCTTCTATGCCTACACCGGCACGCCGTTCACGGTTTCCGGCAGCGGCTCCAGCCTGGAATGCATTGGTTGCACGCAGACCGCATTTCAGCTTGGCCCTGTGAAGAAGCTCGATGGCAAAGGACCAGGCCAAGCCTACCTCGACCCATCGGCCTTCCGGGATCCGCTCTTCTACTTCGATTCGAAGAATCCGAAGTATGTGCCTGGCTCCATGGGCGTCAACGCCATCCACGGACCCGGCTTCTGGCAGCTCAACCCCGGCTTGTTCAAGAACTTCAAGCTGACGGAAAAGCTGAACATGGAGTTCCGGGCGGAAGCGAACAACATCGCCCACAATACGCGCTGGAGCAACCCCTCCGGCTCTTCGGCGAACATGCGGCTGAACGCCGACGGTTCGCTGAATACGTCGGTCGCGAACCCGCTCAACGGGTTCATGACCATCACCGGCGCGGATTCGTTCCGCCAATTCCGCTTCGGTCTGCGTCTGAGCTTCTAAGCTTCATCACGCAACGTCAAAGCATAGAGGGGGAGCCAGTTGGCTCCCCTTTTTTTGGTCTAGACCGGCATGAGTCTTACAGTTCTCGACGGCTTTTGTTCCGTTTTGGAACGCATTGGGCTGGAACGGGGCGCACTGGATTTCAAAGATCGTGGATCTTGCGTGTGTTGTTCATGCCACCCCTGCCGGGGTTCCTTCGTCCTTTATGCAGGCTCCGGGTGTTTTCACACCCGGCTGGCCTATGACGCCCGCTGGGCTCTCTGAGCGCGGATCGATAGAGGCTATCGGACGAAAGGGTCCCAGCCGGCGGGGACGAGGGTCTCGCCTTCGAGGGAAAGATGGCCGGGCTCGCCATCGATGAGTTCTCCGACACGGGTGAGACGCTGACCGGCGAGGCGGGCCGGAATCCGTGCGGAGGCGGGGGCGGCGAAGAGCAGTTCGTAGTCGTCCCCCCCGTGTAGCGCGTCCGCCTCGCTCGCGCCCGGAAAGACGGGCAGGGGGCGGCAAAGCTTGGCGGCGAGGCCGGAGGCGCGGGCAAGCCGGGCAAGGTCGCTTGAAAGGCCGTCGCTCAGATCCATTGCCGCGGAAGCGATGCCCCGGCGGCGGAGGGCCATTCCGAGAGCGACACGCGGTACCGGCCGAAGATGCCGTTCACGTGCCGCGAGCGTCTTGGGCGAACGGCTGCGCTCCGATCGAAGGCCCAGCACGGCCCCGCCGAGTTCACCGCTTACATAGAGGAGATCCCCCGCATACGCCGTGCCGCGGCGCAGGGCCGTTCCCGCAGGCACGCTGCCGCAGACCATGACGTCGATGGAGGTGTGCGCGGCACGGCTCAGGTCGCCTCCCGCGAGCGCGACTTTGTAGCGGGTGGCAAGGGCGAGGAAGCCGTCGTAGAAGCCGTCAATCCAGGCCGGCTTCACCCAGGGCGCCACGGCGAGCGAAAGCAGGGCGAAGCGAGGCTGCGCCCCCATGGCGGCGATGTCGCTGAGGCTGCGGCAAAGCGCTTTCCACCCGACGGCGTCGGGAGGATAGCCGCGCCGGAAATGGCGCTCTTCGTGCATCATATCCGTGGTGAAAATCAGGTCTTCGCCGGGGGCGGGCCGATAGATGGCGGCATCGTCGCCGATCCCCAAGACGAGGCCGCCCTTCCGGGAAGCGGAGCGCCTGTAAACCGGGAGCCGAGCCTCAATGCGGCGGATCCAAGCGTCTTCGTTCATGCGCGCTTTCCTTGCCGGGCTGGGCGGGCTTCAACGCTCATCGGGAGGGAGACCCGCCGGCGGCGCCGGGATGGGCCGGTTTGGGAGCGTCGCTCACTGGCTTCGGGCCGCCGCCGGGCACAACCGCGCTCTCAATGAGCCGCTTCATCTCGCGCCGGGCGATCATGGCCCAATCGCTTGAAGGATCAAGCTTCAGAAAGAGCTTCCAATGCCGGGCGGCTTCCATGAGACGGCCCAGATTCTGGTAAAGCAGGGCCAGGTTGTAGTGCGCGTCCACGTAGCGGGGGTCGAGTTCGAGCGTCTTCAGGTAAGATGCAAGCGCCTTTTCCACTTCTCCCTTTTCGTCGTGGAGGCTGGCGAGATTGAAATGGGCGAGCACGTAGCCGGGATGGATATCGATGGCGCGGCGGTAATGATCTTCGGCCTGGCGCATCTTCTTCTGGTTGAAAAAGATGGTGCCGAGGTTGAGGTGCGCGCCGAAGCACTCCGCATCGAGCTCAAGCGCCTCCTTATAGAGAGGCGTCACTTCGGAGGGGGGCGCACCCTGATTCTCCCGCTCCAATGCCCGATAGAAGAGGTCCGCCGCCCGGCTCTTGCGGGAATCTTCCTTCGCCTTTGGCCGCGCTTTCGGGAAGGCGAGGATCTCCTTCAACTCGGCCGGCTCGAGTTCCAGCAGCAACTGGCCGCTCTCCGCATCCATTTGGCAACCCTGCCAATGAATGGCGAGCTTGCGGCCCCGGCGGCGCAGACGCAAATCCCGGAGGGGGTCTTCGGCTGCGCCGATGCGCTTGCGGAGGGAATCGAGCAGCAAGGACATCCGCGCGTAAGGGACCTTCGATTCCCGCAGGATGCGCAGGTTGCGCATGAGCAGGAGATCGCTCTGGGTATAGGCATCCTTCCCCGGCAGGAACCCCAACTTCTCCCACGCCGCAAGCTGCCGCGGAGAAACGTGGGCCTGGCGAAGCGCCTGTTTTCGCGAAAGGGATGCGGGAATGGGAAATTCCGGCACGCTGGTATCGTAACATGGCCAGTAGAGGCGTGCT